>NZ_JALXBJ010000026.1 GCF_026991495.1 Thermococcus sp.
GCTTGAGGGCGAAGCGCTTGTCCATAACTCCAACCCCCTCGGTCCTCTCGAAGGTGATGTAGTTGTCGAAGAGTATCTCGTCGAAGTCCTTCATCTTGGACTTGATGTACTCTACCGTGTCCCTGAGCTGCCTCAGCCAGCGGTCGCCGGGTATGTCCCTCCTAACGCCACCTGGAACGGTGTAGATGTGGTACACCCTTCCGCCTGTTAACTCCTCGAAGAGGCGCATGAGCCTCTCACGGTAAGCTGCCGCCCACTGGCCCGCTGTATAGAGGCCTATCTCGTTCCCAAAGCCCATTATCCAGAACATCCACGCACTTAACCTCGCCATCTCAAGTACCGTCGTCCTTATCCACACCGCCCTCTCCGGCACCTCCCAGCCGACTATTTCATCGACGGCCATGGAGTAGATGTTCTCCGGAACGTCGCTCTCGGGGACGCAGATCCTGAGGAGTAAAGCTATGTTGGTGAAGTAGGGCCTCTGCTCCGCCAGCTTCTCAAAGCCCCTGTGGAGAAAGCCGGGGTTTACTATGGCCTTCTCAACCCTGTTGCCGTCCATCTTCAGGATTATGCTGAAGTTCTCGGTTGCCATGTGCTGCGGCCCAAAGAACAGTTCGTAGGTGTCCTTCGCTATAGGATGGAGGTACATGTCGTGCCCCTTTGCCTCTTCCCTCAACTCCTTGGGAACCTCGGGATTAGTCATGATCATCACCTCATATCACGTAGTTCGTCTTGCTCTCGTCATACCTGTCGAAGTCGTCCCCGTAGATTGCCTTCACGTAGGAGAGCATGTTGAAGTCCTTCCTGAGTGGGTGCTTCTCGTACTCCCTCGGCTCAAGGATGAAGGGCCCCAACCTCGGGTTGCCCTCGAAGATTATTCCGAAGAACTCGTGCGCTTCCCTCTCGTAGGTCTCCGCGACCGGCCAGATATCCATTACCGTTGGTAGCTTTGCGTCCTCTCTGGAAATCCTTGTCCGCACGAATGCATGAGCCCCCTCGCTCACGCTCCAGAGCTGATAGACGACCTCGAATTCACCTTCCTTGAGCCAGTCAACGACGCTTATCTGCATGAGCATCTCGAAGGTCTCGCTCGCGAGCTCAAGGAAGTCGTGTATCCTCTCGGCCGGGACGTTGAACTCCACCCTTCTTTCGCGCCTAACGCTGCCTTCTGCGTACGATGCCTTCTCGATGAGGGCTTTAACGAGCTTCCCCTCCTTCGTGTCCGGAAGTTTGGTCTCCTCGACTTTCTCCTCCCTCATCTTCCCGTTCATATCCATGCGAGCCACCTCTTAGCTTCTTTCTCGCGCCAGCCTTCGCCGAACAGCTTATCCTGGTTCCTCCGGTAGTACTCGTAGTTCTCCCGGTAGCGCTTCCAGCCGTCGGCTTCACCCCTCTCTATCTTGCGCATTATCTCCATTATGCCGTCCATGACGGCTTCGGGTCTGGGCATGCAGCCGGCTATGGCTACATCAATTGGGATGTATTTGTCGAGCTGCTTGACCACGTTGTAGGAGTCCCAGTAGACGCCGCCGTTTATCGGGCAGGAGCCGTGGGCCAGGAGGTACTTGGGATCCTGCATCATCTCGTAGGTTATGATTATCCTCTTGAGGGTCTTCGGCGTCACGTAGCCCGTGATGAGGAACAGATCCCCCATCCTCGGGGCAGGGTTGGGCATTATTCCGAAACGCTCGAAGTCGTATCTGGCAGTGGCGAGCGGCGGCATTTCTATTCCACCGCAGCCAGTACAGAAGGCCACTATCCAGAGGCTCTTCTTCCTGGCCCACTTAAAGAGGGGCTCGAAGAGCTTGAACTCCTGGAGTTCGTAGTGTATGACGCCGTCGTTCTCACCAAAATCCTTTCTCTCAGCCATTCACACCACCTCACACCGTCAGGAGCACGGCTATTATCCCTATTATCGTCGGCCACTTCCAGAAGAACTTCGCCGCCTGGTCTATGGTGAAGCGCGGGTAGATGCTGGCCACGAATATCGCTATGAAGAGCACTAACAGCTGCTTCAGGAAGAGATCGAGGAGGTTGCTTGCGCCGCCGAAGAATAGCACCGCGAAGAATGCCGTCTCTGCGAAGAGCTGGACCGCGTGCTGGGTGAAGAGCAGTGCCGCGTGCTTGCCGCCGTACTCGACCATCGGACCCATGGATATTTCCGCGGGGGCTGTGATTATGTCGAAGGGCTCAAGGCCGAGGAGGGCCTGGAAGACTATGTCGAAGACTATGAACGCCAAGGCAAGTGCCGGAACGGTTATGCTCCACCCCTGAAGCTGCTGGAGAGCTACCAGCTGGCTCAGCTTGAAAGTCCCCCAGTGCTGGACGAGCGCTATTATGGCCAGACCGTAGGGGAGCTGCATGGCGACCATGGTGAGCAGGCCACGCTGAACACCCAGCGCCGAGTAGGGGTTGCCCGAGCTCATCGCACCGAGCATTATCCCGAGCATCGGAACCTCGAGGAGGTAGGCGACTACTATTAAGTCCGCGTTGCTGCTGAAGAGCTGGAAGTTCGCTATTGGGATGAAGAGGAGCGCCGTTATGCTCACCCCGAGGGCGAAGACCGGCCCGAAGTTGTAGATGAAGCCGTGGCTGACGCTCTCCTTCTTGCCGAGGAGCTTTAAGGTGTCTATGATGGGCTGGTAGATCGGGGGCCCTATCCTCCTCTGTATCCTCGCCATTGCCTTCCTCTCTATGCCCATGAAGATGAAGCCCACTACAAGGGCGTAGATCAGGATGCCTATCGCGTCGAGGATTAGTCTCCAGTCGAACATTCACAGCACCCCCCATATAGCTAAGATCAGCAGTATTATCGCTAAGTACCAGGAGTAGCTCTGGACGTTTCCGTTGTAGAAGCCCTCCCTGAGCCAGTCCGCGAAGTCTTCCGTGAGGTTCGCCAGCCTCTCGTAGAAGCGGTCCCAGCTGTACTTGAGCCAGAAGTCGAGGGCCTCCGCTAGCGGCCTGTAGAAGTTCCTCCTTATAACGAGGTTGTATTCCTCGGTTACCGGGTTGCCCGACTGGTAGGTGTTGGTTACCTTTATCTTCCTCGCGTTCGCTCCGTAGATGTATATCAAGCCAGCTATGGCGAGTCCTACTATGAGGACCAGCGTGACGGAGAGGGCGTTGTAGGTTCCCGTCGGGGTGCTTATGGAGTAGTAGCTGTTCACTGTGATGTTCGTGTTGAAGAACCTGTTGATGAGCCTGACCGCGAGCCCCGGGGCTATGCCAAAGACGATGTTCGGTATGGCAAGTATGGTCATTCCCACGAGGAGCGGCAGCGGCGCCTCCCTGACGTCGTCAAGATCGCTCGGCCTCTGGCCGAACCACACCGCGTAGAGGAACCTGACGACGTAGGCGAAGGCCAGGGCGCTCCCGAGGAATATCGTCCCGGCGACGAGGGGCATGTGGGCCTGTATGGCGCCCTCGTAGATGAGCCACTTGCTCGCGAAGCCGGCCATCGGGGGTATCCCGGCGAGACTCAGGACGGCTATGAGGGCCATTGCAAAGGTAACGGGCATCTTCTCTGCAAGCCCTCCAAAGTCCTCGAACCTTGTTTTTCCGGTCCTCAGGATTAAGGCGGCTGAGATGAGCCAGAAGAGCCCCTTGAACATCGCGTGGCTGAGGACGTGGAACATGGCGCCGCCGACTGCAACGCCGTTGAAGACACCGAGGGCGAGTATGATGTAGCCCACCTGCCCCACGGAGGAGTAGGCGAGCAGCTTCCTGATGTCCTCCTGGAGAACCGCCAAAAAGCTGGCCACTACCACGGTTACCGCACCGGCCCAGGCAATGAGGTATGTTCCAGTTAGGTGGCCGTGGAAGGTTCCCATGGCGAAGTAGATGCCGTAGAGGCTCGGCATGACGAACAGGGTTATTATGAAGCCGTAGACGCCTGCCTTGCTCAGGACGCCGCTGAAAAACGATGTGTAGCTCTGGTCGTTCTCGCCGTAAGCCCCCGGCGCCCAGACGTGCAGTGGAACAACCCCCGCCTTGACGCCGAAGGCGAGGAGGAAGAGGGCAAAGATGGTGTCAACGTAGGCCTTGCTCACCCCACCCATCTTTGTGAGGAGGAGGAGCGTCTGGGAGGCCATTGCGTAGTCGAGCGTTCCGGTCTTTGCGTAGACCATCCCGATGGCGAGCAGCATCGAATAGGCCCCGATGACGCTCAGGACGAAGTACTTCAGGGACTCGTGCCTGTTCCTCCTGAGGACCATCATGAAGCTCCCGAAGGTCATGAGCTCCCAGAACAGGAAGAGCGAGACGAAGTCCCTCGCGAGGAAGACGCCCATCACACCTGTGAAGCTCATGAGGCTGAAGAGCCAGTCGTAGCCCCTCCTCGAAGTTGATGAGAGCCCGAAGGCCATCGCGATGCCGACGAGAGCCCCTATGAAGGCGAAGTACCAGGAGAGGCTGTTGAGCACGAAGTGGAGCTTGAAGACCCCCGTGTCAATTGTGTAGCTTATCGTCCCGCTCGATGCCTTTTCGTAGGCGAGCGAAAGCACGGTAACCGGAACGGCTGCTCCGATCACGCCGAGTATCTCCCTGATCCAGTCCCTGTCAAAGAGCCAGGCCAAGACCCCGAAGACGAGGGGGCTGAAGAGCGTGAGCGGTACAACGTAGGCCTCGGGTACGAGCGTCATGGTCCCACCCCCATCAGAGGCACGTTGGCTATGTACCTCGAGACGTTGAAGATGTCAGTGCCGGCGCTCTTTGCGAGCGTCCAGAAGGGGTTTGGATAGACCCCTATGGCGAGGATCAGGAGCACGAGGAAGAGGGCTATGGTCCCGAGCGGGAGGCTCTCCCTTATCCTTATGCCGTCCCACCCGCCGAACCACATCGTGTGGATCAGGCGAAGGTAATAAACGGCCTCTACAACGCTGGCTGCCAGGACGACGCCGGCCTCCCACGCGTACCCCTGCTCTATGGAGGCTATGATTATCCAGACCTTGCTCCAGAATATGTTGAAGAGCGGGATTCCAACGGCCGCGAGCGCACCTACTGTCAGGGCGAAGGCCGTCAGCGGCATCTTCCTGCCGAGCCCAGAGAAGTTCTCGATGCCCGTTCCGCCGACCTTCACCCCAACGTAGCCGACGGTGAGGAAGAGGAGCGTCTTGACGACCGCGTGGTTTATCATGTGGAAGACGCCCGCCTGGACGCCGAGCTGGCTCCCGACCGAGAGGGCGAGCGCTATCAGGCCGACCTGGCTTATGGAGGAGTAGGCTATCATCCTCTTCACGTCCCTCTGCCTGAGTGCCGAGAACTCGGCGGCGAAGACCGTCAGGGTGGCCATGATGACGAGCAGCTTTAGGATGAAGTCCCAGCCCGCGGCGTGGCTGAAGAGGTAGACCAGCCTTGCGAGGGCGTAGAGGCCGGCCTTAACCACGAAGGCCGAGAACATTGCAGTTACCGGGTGGGGCGCCGCTTGATACGCGTCCGGGGCCCAGGCGTTGAGGGGGAAGAGCTCAGCCTCGACGGCGAGACCGAAGACGAGGAGGGACAGGCCGACCTTGATCACGGTCGGGTTTATCGAGCCTGCGAGCTGGGCGAGCTGGGCCATGTTGAGGGTTCCCGTGCTCCCGTAGATGAGGGCTATGCCTATGAGGAAGAAGCTCGACCCTATGCCGCCCAACACTATGTACTTCATCGCGGCCTCTGCCGCCTCCCCTGTCTTGTTGTAGGCTGTGAGGGCGTAGGCGGTTATTGAGGTTATCTCCATGAAGACGAAGAGGTTGAATATATCGCCGGTCGCTATCATGCCAGTTGCACCGAGCATCAGCAGGAGGAAGAGCATCGCGTACTTGTCAGTCGGTTCCGTGGAGACCGAGTCGAAGCTGAAGATCGCCATGAAAAAGCTCACCAGCGCCACTATGAGGACGAAGAGCGCCGCGAAGTGCCCGATGTAGAGGTCTATGCCTACCGGAGGCCTCCAGCCGCCGGCCATGACTATTATCGGCTTACCAGTGGTGTAAACCGTCTTGAAGACCCATGCCGCGACGCCGGCCTGGAGGGCGGTTATCAGGGTCAGGTAGTACTTTATCGCCCTTCCGCCGAGCCCCTTGATGAGCGGAACGAAGAAGGCGCTGATCAGGGGGAGCGCCACGAGCAAGGAAGCGTACTGTCCGTTCATCCCCTCAACCTCCTTATCTCCTCGATGTTAAGGGTTCCGTACTTCTCGTACAGCGTTATGGCAACGCTGAGGGCCATAGCTGTTGTCGCCACGCCTATGACTATTGCCGTGAGGACGAGCGCCTGGGGTATGGGATCCACCGCCTGCTTCGGACCGATCCCCTCGCTGAGTATTGGCGCGCTCCTCCCTGTTATGTAGCCGACGCTTATGAGGAGGAGGTTCACACCTGTCTCGACTATGCTGAGGGATATGAGGATCTTCAGCAGGTTCTTCTTGACGAGGACACCGTAGATCCCGACGAGCACGAGCGAGAGCGCGCCGAAGTAGTAGAGACCTATATGGGGCACGCTCATTCTCTCACCTCCTCTGTGAGCATGCTGTCCACGATCCCGCTGAGCTCGGTGCCGACTTTGAGGCCTATGAGGGTGTAGATGACCGGGATGAAGCCGCCGCTGAAGAGCCTGCCCAAGTTGGCGGCCCCCCAGTGCCAGGTCTGCCAGATCCAGTCGAAGAGGAAGTAGCTGCCGATCGCGAGGCCTATAAGCCCCACGAGCACATAGCCCATACCGGCCAGTCCTTCGAGGGGCTCAAAGAGCCTGTGGGGGATCTCGTAGTCCACAAAGGCCATGTAGAGTATCAGGAAGGCGGTCGCTATGGTCGCCCCTCCCGGGAAGCCGCCGCCGGGTGTGAGGTGCCCGTGGATGAATATGTATGTGCCGAACATCAGGATGAACGGGAAGAGCAGCTCGGAGCCCGTTCTCAGGACAACCGAGCCTTCGGTTTTTGCGGTTCTCTTTTTCTTCCGCCTCCAGAGCAGTGCCCCCACGCCGGTCGAGGCTATGAAGAGGACCGTTACCTCGCCGAGTGTATCGAAGCCACGGTAGTTGACGACTATCGCGGTAACCGCGTTTACCGCGCCTGTCTGGGCCTTGACGTTCTCAAGGTAGTATTTGCCGACGAGCATCCTGTCCTGGCCGAAGGGGACTCCGGCGAGTCCCTGGGCGAGCCAGTAGCCTATTATGAGGAGAGTTATTATCGCGAGGGAACGCTTGAGCACGCTCACCATCTTATCCACCACCCCGGCCTTTCTTCCTCCTCGGTTTCAAAGCGCTGGGTTCTCTTGATGGCGAAGATGACCACGGCACCGCTCAGGGCAGCGCCTATGGCCGCCTCGGTCATCGCAACGTCCGGCGCCTGCAGGAGGAAGAACAGTATGGAGGCGAAGAGGCTGACCGCGGCCATACCTACCGCCGCCGCGAGCAGATCGCGCCACTCAACCGCGAGGATCGCCGAGCCTATCATCAGGGCAACGATAATGTACTCAGCGCACGGTATGCAGTTCATTCCCCATCACCCTCGTCTTTCTCATTTTCAGCGGCTTCGGCTTTCGCTTCGAGGTGTTCGCCGTATTTGTCAACGACGCTGCCGTTCCAGAGGGGTATCCCGCTCCTGTAAGCCCCCCTTATCAGGGCGTGCGCGCTTATCGGGTTGGTCAGGAGTATGAAGGTTGCGACCACGACTGTCTGGACGATCCACGCCACGGAGTGCCCCATTCCCACGGCCCACAGGCCGGTTCCTATGATGACGCCCAGGCTCCCGAGGGTCGCGCTCTTGGTTGACGTCTGCATCCTGTTGTAAACGTCTGGCATCCTGATCAGGCCGAGTGCTGAGAGGAAGTAGAAGAAGGTTCCTATGAGAACGAGAGCCTCACCTGTGGCGGAAAGGACGTTCATAGGCCTCCCTCCAGGTACCTTGCGAACGCTATAACCCCTCCAAAGGCCAGCACCGCGTAGACGAGGGCGACGCTTATGTATATCATCCTGCCGTAGTAGAGGGCGAAGAGAACCATCAATCCGGTGGTTATCGTCGTCATTATATCAACCGCAACGAGCCTGTCCGGTGTAGTTGGCCCCACGAGGAAGCGGTACATGGCCAGCAGGGTCGCTATCGCTATCAGGGCGAGGTAAACGTTGATCCCTATCATCCGAAGATCACCTTCAGGAATTTTTCAAAGGGCCGGGTTATGTTCCTTGACGCGTTCTCAACGTGCTCCCCCTCGGTTTTGGCCCCGAGGACTTCATCCGGAACCCATATCCAGTGGATGAAGTAGTCTTCGCCGTCAACGTCGAGGGTTATAGTGCCCGGCGTCAGGGTGATGGAGTTGGCGAGGCTCAGCTTGCCGGTGTTGCTCTTGAGGACGGTCTTGCAGTGCACGATGCCCGGCCTTATTGGCCTCTTGGGGTGGAGAACCCTGTAGGCGACGTCGAGGTTGGCCATTATCATCGCCCACAGGAAGTAGGGGACGTAGGCCATCGCGTAGGCCACCCTGCGGGGATGGAGGTTGCCGAGCCCGCGGCTCGTGAACATCGGGTAGGTGAAGGAAGCCACGAAGAGGGACAGCAGAAATCCAAAGATGAGCTCCTGTCTATCGAGGCTTGCCGTCAGGAGTACCCATATCAGGAACAGGACTATAACCGTGTACGCGTACCTGCTAAACCTGTTAGCTTCTCCCATCTATCAACCCTCCAGCGGTTGATGTCCTCAGGCGGATTTCACGGACTAACCGAAAGTTAAAAACTGGCACTTATAAACGTTACCACGGAGAAAAAAGGTTTGAAACTTTTGGTTCAAACAAAGGGGCCATATTTGTCCCTTGATGGTAAAAAGAAACCGCCGCCGTTCAAATTTGAAAAAAGAGGGTCAGTAGATGGATATCCTCTTGACGCCCTCAAGCTTTGAGAGCTCGTTTATCAGGTCGCCGGGGATGGGCTTCTCGGTGATTATCGTGAGCGTTGCCTCTGGGTAGAGCTCCGGGTCCTCAGCGACCACCTGTATTATGTTGATGTTCCTGTCCGATATCTTCTGGGACACCTTCGCGAGTATCCCCACCGCCCTCGGCTCCGGCTCGATCTCGATGACCCCGTAGCCGACGTGCCTACCGACGTACTTCATGTGGACTGTAGGTTCGAGGTTGGTGTAGATGTCCCTGAGCTCCGGGTTCTTCAGTATCATGCCGACGGTCTCCTTAACGACGCGCCTGTCAACGTCGAGGGCCTTCGCTATCTTCGTGTAGGGAACCTCTATGTCCCCGGCCTTAACCTTCATGTCGTCCGAGACCCTGAGGCCGTACTTCAGGAGCGTCTTCGCTATCAGCTTCCTAACCGGGTACTCGTCAAAGTAGTGCTCTATCTTCCCCCACATCTCCGTCACCCAATTTAGTTCATCATTACGCTAATAGCATCACTGATATTAAAATGTTTCCATGTCCGCATAGGGAGAGGATTCGTGGTTTGAACATTCTTACTTCAATGCACTCAGAACAGCATTCGGATTATTTATCCAGCGTTCGATTTTTAAGCCCGGCCGGAGAGGTTGGGCCATGGTGGAGGTTTCCCTGCCGCACTCCCGCTTCGAAGACCTCGGCGACGAAATCAGGCTTATCTGGCGCGGGACGCTCTACGCGGATTTCAGGAAAAGCGAACTTGAGAGGGCCGTGAAGCGGAAGTTGGGGATCTCAGCGGAAGTAGAAGTCAAGGACGGCTCCCTGTTCATCCAGACCGACCGCGAGGGGGTCGGGCCCTACTTGGCCCTCTACATCCAGAACAACCTCGGGGCCCTCCTGAGGAACCGCTACACCAACAGAAAGGTCATCTACATCCACGAGGGACTTGGGGTTCCCCTCCTCGGCTACAACGCCTTCGGCCTGATAGACCGCGGGACCAACCTAATCCAGGTCAGGGGGGTGAGCGGCTGCAACATGAGCTGCATCTTCTGCTCGGTTGACGAGGGCCCCTATTCGAGGACGAGGAAGCTGGACTACGTCGTTGATATAGACTACCTCATGAAGTGGTTCGACGGGGTTGCGAGGATCAAGGGGAGGGGCCTTGAGGCGCACCTCGACGGCCAGGGCGAGCCTCTCATCTACCCCTTTCGAGTCGAGCTCGTTCAGGCGTTGAGGGAGCACCCCAACGTCTCGGTAATCTCGATGCAGAGCAACGGGACGCTTTTGACAGATAAGCTCGTTGAAGAGCTCGCCGAGGCCGGCCTGGACAGGGTGAACCTCTCGCTCCACTCCCTCGACCCGGAGAAGGCAAAGATGCTGATGGGGAGGAAGGACTACAGTTTGGAGCACGTCCTTGAGATGGCAGAGGCTTTAGTGAACGCGGGAGTAGACGTCCTCATCGCCCCTGTCATAATCTTCGGGATCAACGACGATGAGGCGGAAGCGTTCATAGAGTTCGCGAGGAAGATTGGCGCGGGAAAGCGCTGGCCGGCTTTGGGCTTCCAGAACTACATACCCTACAAGTTCGGCAGGAACCCGGCGGTAGCAAAGGTAAAGCCCTTCAAGGAGTTCTACGCCTGGCTGAGAAAGCTGGAGGAGGAGACCGGGATGAGGCCTTTAGTACTCAAGCCGGCCCACTTCGGCATGGAGAGGCGCGAGTTCATCCCGCTCGCTTTCAGGCCCGGTGAGGTCGTCAAGGCCGAGGTGGTGCTCCCGGGCAGGATAGAGGGCGAAATGCTCGCAAAGGCCAGAAACCGGCTTATAGAGGTAGTCGGAACGAAGGCAGAGGTTGGAGAAAGGATAAGGGTAAGGATCGTGAGGACGAGGCACGGCATCTACATCGGGACGGAAGTTTAATTAAGATAATCGCTTCAAATTCTATTGGGTGAAAGAATGGGGCGCGTGATCTGGCTCGGCCTCTCGGCTGTGATCGTTCTTTCGCTCGCTGCGGTGGCACTGGCCAGCGAATCCGGCGTTTTCTCAGGTCTCTCTGGGAAATACCAGGCCTCCCCCTCCGCTGCCCCGAATGTTTCCGGCTGGAGAAGCGCCCCGGAGGATCCCCAAACCGTTTACGTATCGATCATAGCTCCAAACGCCAGGCTTAAGGAGGCCGTTGAAAGCGCCCTTGACAACGTGACCCGCTCCCACGGCCTGAGGCCTGTCCACGTCAGCGAGCCGATAGCAGATCACGACCTTAAGGGTAGGATCGTGATCGTTTACCTCCCCGTGGACTTCTGGAGTGATGGACTCCTCCGCAGTGAGTACGGCGTCTCGGGGGTTCTCTACTACTCCTACCCCGGCGACGCCAAAACCTTCGCCGAGCTAATGCTCAGCAGAAACGTTCCCGAGGAAACCAGTGAAACTATCAAAGAGCTGGCCCGCGAGCTGAGCTCTTCGAGCGTTAGACGGCTGAGGGAGGAACGCGTTTTGAACCAGTCCGTATCGGTCGCCTACTGGTGGAACCTGAGGGCCGTGGTGGGAAAGCTCAGGAAGGGAGACCCCTACGGGATGATAGCCCGGGAAATAGCGGCCCAGCTTAACGAGTTCTTAGGGGACCCATGATTCATCCAATGCCGGCAACCCTCGGCGTTATGAAGGCCTCTATGAAGGCCGCCAGAAGGAGCAGGAGGGCCGAGAGGACGTAGAACTTCAGGGAGGCGTATACCGTCTCCATGCCCTCCCTCTTCAGCGTGCCGCGGTATAGGAGCACGCCGGAAGCGGCGGCGAGTATTATCGCGGGGATCTCGATGACGCCGTGGGGGAGGAGGCCGAGGATCACGGTGGTTGCACCCATGAGGTGCGCCCTGAGGATGTAGGCCACTACGGCGCCCAAGATGAAGCCGTTTACGAGAACCACGAGCCAGGGCACCACGCCGAAGAAGATCCCGAGTGCGTAGGCGCTCGTGGCCACCCCCAAGTTGTTGAGGTATATTCCGAGGAAGGTTGAGAAGGCGCTCTTCCTGCTGATCTTCCCGGCTATGGTTCTCGCTATGTACTGGAAAAGCCTCCCGCCGCCAGCTGGGTTCAGGAGGACGACCACCGCTCCAGCGATGGAGCCCGCTACGAAGCCGACCGAGAGGAGGAGGAAGTCCCTCTTCACCTTCCCCCATGGAAGGGAGACGGAGCGCCCCAAGGCTTAATCCCCCTTGACGGCCTTCTTGAGGGCTATCTTGAAGTCCTCGACGTTCACGAAGGGCATCTCGACGTCGAGCCTCATGCTGAAGAACTCGTCCATAACCGCTTCGAGCTCCTCGACCCTGTGCCCCTCAAGGGCCTCCTCAAGCTCGTGAACCGTCTCCTCGGGGTGTATGAAGAAGTCCCCGGTTATCCTGACGTGCTCGGCAACGCCGTCCTCCTCGTCGAACTCTATCCTTATCAGCCCCTTCTTGGCCTTGTGCTCGCCCACGTGGTGCTCCATGTGAATCCCCACCGTAGATGGGCGGAGAAGTTTTTAAAGGTTGGGCCGAAGGGGGGACGGTGGTTGATATGGCTTACGGAGACGTGGAGGAGAAGGTCAGGCTCATCCTTCAGGGGGCGATCTCGGAGCTGCTGGGTGAGGAGGGAAAGGAGTGGAGCGGCGAGGTGACTTTAGCCGACACGCCGAGCGTGGAGCTCGGCGACTTCGGGACGGCCGTTGCCTTCCAGCTCGCGAGGGTTCTCAGGAGGGCGCCGAGGCTCATAGCGGAGGAGCTTGCCGGGAGGATTGAGGGGAGGCTCCCGGAGGGCGTGAAGGAGGTCAAGGCCGTCAACGGCTACATAAACTTCTACATCGACTACGAGGCCTTCGGGAGGGCCCTGATTGAGGAGATCCTCGGGAAAGGGAAAGCCTACGGCGAGAGCGGGATTGGAAGGGGAAAGAAGGTCATCGTGGAGCACACCTCCGTGAACCCGACGAAGCCGCTCCACATGGGGCACGCGAGGAACGCGGTTTTGGGGGACACGATGGCGAGGATTATGAGAAAGCTCGGCTACACCGTCGAGGTGCAGAACTACGTAGACGACCTCGGGGTGCAGTTCGCGCAGGTTCTCTGGGGCTACATCAACATGAGGGAGGAGTTCGAGAGGATAGAGGGGGAGCTGAGGGAGAAGGGCCTCAAGGAGAACCTCATAGACCACGTCATGGGCCTGCTCTACGTCGAGGTGAACAAGAGGCTTGAAGAGAACCCGGAGGCGGAGGCCGAAGTCCGCGCTCTCATGAAGGAGCTTGAGAAAGGCCGCGGCGAGGTGGCCAAACTCGGGAGGGAGCTCGCGGAGCGCGTCGTTAAAGCCCAGATGCTCACCACCTACCGCATGAGAATAGCCTACGACCTCCTGAGCTGGGAGAGCGACATAATGAGGAGCGGGATTTTTGATGAGGCCTACAGACTCATAGAGGGGAACGGGAGCTTCTTCTGGGCGGAGGACGGGAAGTACAAGGGGGCCTTCGTGATGGACCTCAGGAGGCTCTTTCCAGATATGAAGAACCCCTTCCTCGTCCTCAAGAGGAGCGACGGGACGGCAACCTACACCGGCAAGGACATAGCCTACCACCTCTGGAAGTTCGGGAAGGTAAGTGCCGACATGCTCTACAGGCTCTGGGACAGGTTGGGGAACCACGAGACCTGGAGCACTGCCCCGGACGGTAAGGAGATGCCCGGGAGGTTCGGGAGGGCGGATATAGTAATAAACGTGATAGGGAGGGAGCAGAAGCACCCGCAGACGGCCATAAAGTACGCCCTTCGGTTGCTCGGCTTCGAGGATTCGGCAGAGAACTTCCACCACTTGGCTTACGAGCACGTCGTCCGCGAGGAGGGATCCTTCTCGGGAAGGAAGGGGACGTGGGTCGGCTTCACCGTTGACGAGGTTCTCGACGAGGCAGTCGAGAGGGCCAAGAAGCTCGTCGAGGAGAAGAACCCGGGCTTAAGCGGCCCCGAGAAGGAAGAGATAGCCGAATCAGTTGGCGTCGGCGCGGTCCGCTTCAACCTCGTCAAGTACAGCCCGGACAAGACGATAACCTTCCGCTGGGACGACGTCCTCAACTTCGAGGGGGAGAGCGCCCCCTACATCCAGTACGCCCACGCGCGCTGCGCCTCGATACTCAGGAGGGCCAGGGAGAGGGGCATTGATACCGACTGGAGGAGCCTGCTCGCGAGGGCCGACTTCTCAAGGCTCACCGGCCGCGAGAAGGAGCTAATAAAGCTCCTCTCCAAGTTCCCGGAAGTCATGGAGCAGGCGGGAAAAGACGTCAAGCCCCACCTCGTCCCGGCCTACCTCAACGAGCTGGCGAGCCTCTTCAACAGGTTCTACATGGACCACCCGGTGCTCAGGGCAGGGGATGGCGTCATGGAGGAAAGGCTGCTCCTCGTTCTCGCGGTAAAGACCGTCCTGAGGAACGGCCTCGATGTCTTGGGCATAGGGGCCCCGGAGAGGATGTAGGGGAAAAACTTAAATCTTAAAGGGCCGTAGGTTTGGAGGGGATGATGGTGCCGTTTCCGGAAGAGAGGAGGTTCGCGTACGATACTGCGGCGGGGAAGAAAAGCAGCAGAGCAATAAATATAAGCATAGAGTTTGACAGAAATCCAGACGGAGGAGGGACGCTCCTCCCGCCCCTGAAGGAGAAGTTCAAGGAAGATTACAGGTGGTGGCTTAAGAACGTTCACTACGCTTGGAAAGGGCCGCCCGTGGAGGACGAAGAGGATGGGCTGGACTACCACCTCATCACCACGGCGTACAGGCTGTTAGGGACGATGAAGTACAAGCTGAAACCAAACCAGGCTGATGCAATATGGTGGGCGATATATCCCTTTGTGAAGGATTATAGAGAAGATGGAAGAAGAATTATGAAGAATTTGAAGGGCACGGTGTACGAAAGGTTTTTAAAGAATGACCCAAAGGTACGGGTGAAGAGCCTGGACGAGCTTTTAGAGGACGAGGAGAAGATGAAGAAGTTCCAACAGCTAATTAGAAGTTATTATAGGGGAAAAGGCGTACCCAGGGAGCACGCGGAGATGTTGGCAGACCTGGCACCAGTATTCGTGAAGGCGTCCAAGGCGTGGGCAGAGATAACGAAGAGGGCGTGGAAAGATATGGTGAAGAGGGGAGAAAAATTATCGCCGTACGAAGCTGTAAAGAAGATGTACCTGGAGGACCCAGACCCGCTGAGCTACTTTGACCTCTACGCCAAGCCAGAAGAGATTGAAGCCATACACCAGGCACACGTGGCGCTGTATCACCTTCTGCCAAGGATGTTCAAGGAGAAGAGCGGTGTAATGGATTACCTAGATGAGGAGAGGGCGAAGCGGCTGGAGGAGGAAGTCCTCCCCATAGTGCGGCGCTCAAAACCAGCCTAACCCGACTGCCGTTTCTTACCCCGCGGGTTTGCTGCTCCCCTCAAACCATTATCACTTCTGCGTGCTGAAACCCGCTGAAAGGGCGGATTCTTTGACGTTTTTTTTACAAGCCCTGGCCCTCAGGGCGCCTCCCCCACGCTCTCCACCATCGCCACGCCGTTCTTGGAGCCGTTTAGGTCTATCTTCCCGGGGAGGATTGACTTGACCGGGACGGCCTTCTCCTTCTCCTCGGCCGGCGACCAGCTTATCAAATCCCCTTCTTCGGCATCAAGGGCCTTTATCAGGCCGACCGGCCCCTCGATGATGTACTTCGCGGCCCTCTTTGGCGCGTAGAACCGCCACTTCCTCGCCCTCCTCAAGTCCACGACGCGCCTCGTCGAGTCAAGCCAGATGACGTCTATCTCGGAGAGCATGAAGAGGGTGTGGATCGAGGCGTTGGCCCTCGTCTCGGCAGGAAGGACGAAGACGAGCGCGTGGTCAACGTCCCCGGCGAGCATAAGGCCTTTGAAGCGCTTGAAAAAGTTATCGGCCAGCTCGACCCTCCCGTGCCATACCAGGCCCTTCGTCTCGTTGAGTATCATGGTTGTGGATTGGGCTTTGACCTAATAAGCCTTCCGCGAAAAGTTTTTAAGCACTAAATGTTATTAAAACAATGGGTAAGGAAAAGATGGAGGTGGTGGAGATGGCGAGGAAGGTTAGGACGCCGGAGAAGATACAGGACGAGATAAGGAGCTACCTCGGCGAGATCGAGTACCTCAGGGAGCAGATCGGGGCCATAGACGCCACCATAGCTGAGCTCAGGATAACGGACTCGACCCTCGCCTACCTCAAGGAGAAGGGCGAGGGCAGGGCCATATACATCCCGCTCGGAAGCGGCGTGGCCATAAGGGGCAAGATCGAGAAGCCCGATGATGTGGTGGTGGACGTCGGCGCAGGGATACTCATAAACGCGACCGTTGACGAGGCCCGCGAGAACATCGAGAAGAGGATAAACACCCTCATGGAGCTCCGCCTGGCCCTGCTGAGGAAGATTGAGGAGGACACGAGGAAGGTCAACGAGCTCCTCAAGGAGCTGAGGGAGGGCCAGCCCGAGAAGAAGAGCTGAGCCCTCCCAATTTTTATGGGGGTGGGCCGATGGAGGCGGTGAAGGCCTACGACCTCAACCTACAGCTCAGGCAGGTCAGGGAGCTCAGGCAGGCCCTTGAGCTGAAGCTTGGGGAGCTCGACCGCGCCGAGGAGCTCATAAAGTCCGGAGGGGGAAGGAGGCTTTTCAGGGCTTTCTCGGACATAATTGTAGAGGTCACCAAGGACGAGGCCATCGAGCACATTGAGAGGACGAGACTCCTCTACAAAAGCGAGATAGAGAGGCTCAGAAAGAGGGAGGAGGAGCTCACGGAAGAGCTCTCAAAGCTCAGGGTTTGAGCTTTTCGGCCAGCTCAAAGCCCTTCCTGAGGGCCCTGAGGTTTATCTCCTCCGTGCCGTGAGGAACCGCGTCGCGGACGGCCTTTTCTATGCTCTCCCTTCCGACTATTCCTGTAACGCCCACGAGTATTCCTAAGGTCAGGATGTTCATGGTCAGGCTCAGCCCCGTCGTTTCCTCCGCTATTTCAGTCAGCGGGAGGGCTATGACCTTGAGCCTTTCCTCGAATTCAGTATCCCTGTGGGGGACGAGGTCCTTCTCGACTATCACCGTTGCACCTTCCTTTACCGTGTGGAGGAACTTCGTGTAGGCCTCTTGCGAAAAGAAGACCGCGTAGTCGGGGGTTATTGCCTTCGGGTAGTCTATCGGCTCATCGCTTATAACAACCTCTGCCCTGCTCGCCCCGCCCCTGGATTCAGGCCCGTAGCTCTGGGTCTGCACCGCGTAGAGGTTCTCGTAGACCGCCGCCGCCCTTCCGAGGATAACACTTGCAAGGATGACGCCCTGCCCGCCGAAGCCGCTGAAGAGGACTTCCTTCCTCATTGCTCCCACCCCATCATCTTCTTGGCGCGCTTTATGTACTCCCGGTACTCCCTGACGAGGCCCGGCCTGTCCCTATCGGCGAACTCGCCGATCACGACCTTGCCCTCGAGTTCCTCCGGCTTCATCTTCTTCGCCTTCGCGAGCGGAACCGTTATCTTCTGGTACCAGCGGATGAGCTCCGGAGCGGTCTTCATCCTGTTTCTCCTTCCGAAGCTCACTGGACACGGGCTGAGGAACTCGACGAGCGTAAAGCCTTCCTTCTGGAGGGCCTTCTTTATGCTGTTTATTCCCTGGAGGTAGTTGAAGACCGTCCATCTCGCCGCGTAGTTGGCCCCAGCCGTGACCGCGAGCTGGGCTATGTCAAAGGGGTTCTCGAACTGGCCGTATGGGGCCGTTGTTCCGCGGAGGCCCTTGAGGGTCGTTGGAGCGACCTGGCCGCCGGTCATGCCGTAGGTGAAGTTGTTTATTATTATGGCCGTGACGTCGAGGTTCCTCCTTATGGCGTGGATGAGGTGGTTGCCCCCTATCGCGGCGGAGTCGCCGTCGCCCATGAAGGCTATTATCTTGAGGTCTGGGTTGGTGAGTTTTATGCCGGTTGCAAAAGCCAAGGCCCTGCCGTGGGTCGTGTGCAGGCCGTCGAAGTTGACGTAGCCGGGAACGCGGGAGGAGCAGCCTATACCGCTCACCCAGACTATCTCGTCCTGGCTGAGGCCGAGGTCGTCTATCGCCCTAAGCGTGAACTGAAGCACAGAGCCGATCCCGCAACCGGGGCAGAAGATCGTTGGGAGCATGTCCTTTCTAAGGTATTTATCCCGTATGCTGTAAGAGGACTTCAGGTACATCATCCCACCACCCTTTCAACGATCTCCATCGGCGTGTGAACCTCACCGCCTATCTTCGCTATCAGTTCCACCTCGGCCTTTCCGTTCGCCCCTTCCCTGACGAGGTGGTAGAGCTGTCCGAGGTTCATTTCGGGCACGTATATCTTCCTAACCTGTTCCGCCAGCTCTTCAATCACCTCGAAGTCGAAGGGCCAGACCGTGCTGAGCTTCAGAAGACCAGCTCTCACACCGCGCTCGCGGAGCATCTTCACGGCTCTTATAGCGGAGCGCGAGACGATCCCAGTGCTCACTATAGCTATCTCGGCGTCGTCGAGCTCAAACGTCTCGTAGCTGATTATCTCGTCCTTGTGGTCGAGTATCTTCCTGAAGATTCTGCCTATCAGTTTCTGCTGAACCTCTGGCTCAACGGTTCTCGGATGACCGCTCTCGTCGTGGGTTAAACCTGTGACGTAGGTTCTGTAGCCCCTTCCGAATATCGGCATTGGGGGAACGCCGTCCCCATGGGGATCGCCGAAGGGGAGCTTTGCCTCATCCTCGTTGGCAGGGAGCTTTCTGTTGACAACCTCTATCTCGTCCGGGTTCGGGATGTAAACGCGCTCGCGCATGTGCGCCAACTCGGCATCTCCGAGGATAACAACGGGAGTCCTGTACTTCTCCGCCAAGTTGAAGGCCCTTATGGTCAGATCGAAGGCCTCCTGAACTGTCGAGGGGGAGAGCACTATCAGCATGTGGTCGCCGTGGGTTCCCCAGACGGCCTGCATTAAATCTCCCTGAGCCGGAAAAGTCGGCTGACCCGTTGATGGGCCGCCGCGCATCATGTTGACGACGACTATCGGTGTCTCGGTCATCACTGCGTAGCCGAGGTTCTCCTGCATCAGCGAAAACCCCGGGCCAGAGGTGGCAGTCATCGCCTTCGCCCCGGCCCAGGAGGCACCTATCACCGCTGCAATGCTCCCAATCTCGTCCTCCATCTGTATGCTCACTCCATCGACGAGGGGCATGTAGAGGGCCATGGCCTCGAATATCTCGCTGGCTGGCGTTATCGGATAGCCCGCGTAGAAGCGACAGCCCGCCAAAATGGCAGCCCTCGCTACAGCCTCATCGCCCTGTATAAAGTCCGACCTCCCAACGGGAAACGGGTACCTCATTTCAATCCCTCCTCAAATCCGGCTCTAAAAGCCTTGATGTTTATCTCCTCGGTCCCCTCGGGGACGCGCCTCCCAATCGCTTCCTCAACGCTCTCCTTTTTGACAACGCCCGTTTTGGCCACGAGGTAGCCTAAAGCCACCATGTTGACCGTCAAGGCCAGCCCCGTTGTTTCCTCGGCTATTCTCGTGAAGGGAGCGCCGATGTACGGTCTATCGGGCTTAACGAGGTCTGTCTCGACTATCAGAAGGCCGTCCTCCTTGAGGGAGTCCTTAACGGTGTCGTAGCCGAGCTGTGCCAGGGCAACTAAAACGTCCGCCTTCGTAACCATGACGTCGTAAATCGGCTCGTTTGAGATTATGACGTCCGCTATGGAGTGGCCTCCCCTGCTGGCCGAGCTGTAGTCCTGGGTCTGAAGGACGTTCAATCCCTCTATAGCCGCTGCCTCGCCGAGGATTACTCCAGCCAGAACAACGCCCTGACCGCCCACGCCTGCGAACCTGATCTGCATGGGTTACACCCCCAGACACGACTTTGTGAATTCCAAAAATTCCCTCGCGTACTCAACGACCTCACGGGCGCCCCTTTCTGTATACTCAACAAACGCATCGTAGTCGGCAGTGTGACGCATGTTCAGAGCTTTGGAGTAACCCGTGTAGAGCCTTGGAGGCATTTCTCCGCTTTTAACGAACTCCTCCCCAAGCTGGGCATGAACACCAGCGTGGCTCTTTGGTGTGATTCCCTTCGAGAGCAGAAGCGCCCTTGCACAGTAGAACATTGTATAGTAAGCGCTTGATATCGCAAAGGCGTAGTGCCCTCTCTCAAGGAGCTCCTCAGTAGCTTTAAGCCGTTCTTCCGCCTTTCTGACGAGGGCCGTTATCTCGTTCATACTCTCACTCCCTCTGCCTTTGCGGTAAGGTAGAGACTGTCCTTTCTCGGTTCATGAGGCACTATCATTACCGACACTCCGAGTTCGAGAGTAAGCCCCGCGCTTAGCTCCCCAATCCTGTCCCAGTCCTCTGGCTTTATCCTGTCCCTTAAAACAAGAAGGACGTCGAGGTCGCTGTCCTCACGGGAGTCTCCCCTAACCCTTGAACCGAAGATTATGACCTCCTCCACCCTGTCCCCGAAGACCTTTCTAATCCTCTCCCCGATGAGATCGTAGGCCATCATTTCACTCACCCTTCAGCCCGAAGTGCTCCTGAACCTCGTCAATCAGCTTGTTGAGCTCGTCGGTGAACTCGGGCCTCTCCCTGTTAACGAACTCTCCAATGACGAACTTGCCCTCAAGCTCTTCCGGCTTCATCTTCTTCGCCTTAGCAAGAGGGACAGAGTTCCTGAGGAACCAGCGGAGCATTTCAGCTGGCTCTTTCATCCTGTTCCTCCTGCCAAACTGGACTGGACACTGGGAGATGACCTCAACGAGGGAGAAGCCCTTAACGGTTAAGGCCTTCTTGATGCTCTCTATGAGCTGGTAGACGTGGGCAGTCGTCCATCTTGCTACATAGCTCGCTCCAGCGGCCGCGACAGTTTCGCTTATCTGGAGCGGGTGCTCGATGTTCCTGTATGGGGTCGTGGTCGTTATTGCCCCGAAGGGTGTCGTTGGAGCGACCTGGCCGCCGGTCATGCCGTAGATGAAGTTGTTTACGAGGATTACCGTTATGTCGACGTTCCTCCTCGCGGCATGGATAAGGTGGTTCCCGCCTATTCCCGCTAAGTCGCCGTCGCCGCTTATGACGACGACCTTCTTGTCGGGTAAACCTACTTTGACGCCGGTGGCGAAGGCTATCGCCCTGCCGTGGGTCGTGTGGAGCGTGTCCGCTAAAAAGTAGGGCGAGGCTATCCAGGCGGAACAGCCTATACCACTGACGACTACCAAATCCCTCGGGTCTATCTTCAGCCCGTCAACGGCGTTGGCGAAGGCGTTTAGAACAGTCCCACCGCCGCAGCCCGGACAGAGAGCAGTCGGAAGGGCCTCCCTGCGCAGGTACTTTATGAGCGGATACTTAGAGTAAATTTCCTTGGCCATCAGGCAACACCCCTTATCTCGCGCAGGATCTCCTCAACGGTCAGGGGAACGCCACCTATCTTGTTAACGCCCTTAAGGGCAACATCGTCGTTGACGTATCTCTCAACTTCGAGTATCATCTGGCCGAGGTTCATCTCCGACACGAGGATTGCCCTAACGCGCTTTCCAAGCTTCCTCATCCTCTCTCCCGGGAATGGGTGGACGGTCTTTGGAACGAAGAGACCAACCTTAATCCCCTCCTCCCTCGCCCTGAGAACCGCTCCGAGGGCTGGCCTTGCCGTCACGCCCCAGCTGACCACGAGGATTTCAGCGTCATCGCTAAAGTGCTCCTCGTACTTTTCATAAACGCTCTTATTCTGCTCTATCTTCCTGTGGAGCCTCCTGACGAGTTTATCGTGAACCCCGGGAGTGTAAACGTCCCTCAAACCGTTCTCCTTGTGGGTTGAACCGGTTACGTGCGTGAAGTAGCCGTGGCCGAAGAGGGGCATCGGTGGGACGCCGTCCCCATGGGGATCGCCGAAGGGGAGCTTAGCTTCTTCCTCGTTTGCAGGCAACTTGCGGTAGGCTATCTCGACCTCCTCTATATCTGGAATCCTGACGAGCTCCCTCGTATGGGCTAAAACGCCGTCGAAGAGCACAACCACCGGGGTTCTAAGCCTCTCGGCGATGTTGAAGGCGCGAATGGTTTCCCAGAAGGCGTCCTGCCCGCTGGTTGGAGAAACCGCTATTATTGGATGATCACCGTGGGTTCCCCATCTGGCCTGAAAGAAGTCTCCCTGGGCTCCCTTCGTTGCCTGCCCCGTGCTTGGCCCGCTCCTCTGGACGTCAACGAGAACCAGCGGCGTCTCGGTCATCACCGCGTAGCCGAGGTTCTCCTGCATCAGCGAAAACCCCGGGCCAGAGGTAGCTGTCATGGACTTAAGGCCAGTCCATGATGCACCTACAACCGCTGCAATGCTCCCTATCTCGTCCTCCATCTGGATGTAGTAGCCAGAGACCTTCGGCAGTTCTCTGGCCATTGTCTCAGCTATCTCGCTGGCTGGCGTTATCGGATAGCCGGCGTAGAAGCGACAGCCGGCGAAGATCGCGCCGTATGAGACAGCCTCATCGCCCTGCATGAAGTAGTTTCCCGGCCTGTAAAGCTTCCTGATGAGCCTGATCTGCCCGGGCTCATCACCGTGGATTATCATGCGTCACCACCTTACCGCTATTGCAAAGTCGGGGCAGAGCAGCTCGCAGAGCTTGCACTTAACGCACTTTTCAGCGTGAACCGGAACAGGGTAGTGCACACCCTTCTCGCTAAGCTCTTTGCTCCACTCGAAGACCTTCCTCGGGCACATCTCGACACAAATCCCACAACCCTTGCAGAGAAAAGTATCAACGTCAATCTCAACGATTCCTTCGGCCTTTCCGACAACAAGATAGCCGTTTTTTTCAACAGCAGTTTTGGCTTCTTCCGTCATCAGCATCACCCTCCAACAGGCCGTTTTACGTTTGTCAACATTTAAAGCTTTCGTGGATGGACAGGGATGTCCAGAAAAAGAAGACCGGCCGAAACTGCTCACCAGATCGCGAGCTGCCAGTCGAGCAGGCCGTTTTCGACGATGTAGCGCCATTTCTCGCGGCACTCGGGTTCAAGGTTCTCAAGGTAGCTTAAATCCTGCGTTGCTGAGAACTTCTTTATTGCTCTCCCTATAACCCTGTCGTAGTCGGTGAGGCAGTTGTGGGGTCCCCTTGGCGAACCGGCCCCTACCGGATCGCTGAGGATCCTCTTTTCCGGAAACCTCTTCTTGGCCCAGATGAGGAGCTCAACCGCGCTCCAGAGCCACGGTGGCCGGTATTCTTTCTTCTCCCAGAGCCTCTCGTAGAGTGTCCCCCTCTGGATGTCGGTGATGTTTATTGAGAAGGTGTCGGTGTAGGGCTCAGCTCTGATTATGCTCTCCTTCGCGTCCCTTATGCCGTCCCTCTCGCTCAGGAAGATCGGCTTGAGCAGGAGGTAGGTCTTAACCTTCGCCCCAGCGTTACGGGCTATCTCCGATGCCCTGACGAACTCCGAAAAGGTGTTGCCCTTGTTGATTGAAACATCGGCTATGTCATCGTTGGCAGTTTCTAAGCCTATCGCAACCTCGAAGTGCTTGTCCGGGACTATCTCCGCTAATTCTTTAACGGCATCGTAGCGAACCAGCTCGCTCCTGCTTTCTATGACTACCTCCTCAACGCTGTCCATCTTTGAGAGGATCTCAAAGATTCCCCTCCTCGTTTCTGGTTTGAGCTCACCGTTGTCGAGGAAAGAGCCGGACGTAAAAATCCTGACCGCGAAGGGGCCCGGTTTACCTTCGATTTTTGTGAGGGCCTCGCGGAAGTAGTTAACTATCGCCTCCTGGCCCCACTTAACTTTTGGAGCCGAGGCAGGGTAGGAGCACATGTAGCAGGCCTTTCCAATCCTGAAGCGGTAGCAGCCTATCGTGGGCAGGATTACGAAGAGGGCCTTCCCGGGCTTTCCCGCGACGTTGTCCTCGCTCGTCCAGTAGGTCATCCTCTCACCTGGGGGCACTTGGGGGGTCACTTTTTAAGGCTTTGGACTCAGCGGGTATCCCATCACGATGCGGCATTGTCCATGTAATTAGCCCTCGATTCCCCTTTCCTTGGGAAAAGGTTGATGGGAGAGACCTCCGCCGCGCAATCCCGGATCCCATTTGGAAAAAGGGAAAATCAGGCGTTCGCCTTTTCTTCCCTCTTCTTCGTCAGGTACTCGTGGATGGCCTTAGCGGCCCTCCTTCCGTCGCCCATCGCGAGGATAACGGTAGCTTCGCCCCTTATCGCGTCTCCACCGGCAAAAACGCCTGGAATGCTCGTCATCAGGTTCTCATCAACGACTATCTTACCGCGCCTGTCCACTTCGAGGCCGGGGGTGCTGATGATTAACCTGTTCGGGTGCTTGCCGATGGCTATGATCACCGTGTCGGCTTCGAGGGTGACGTACTCGCCGGTTCCCTCTATCTTCCTCTTTCCTCTGGCGTCCCTCTCCTCAAGCGAGCGCATCTTCTCGAACTTCACCGCTTTGACGTTGCCGTTTTCGTCCCCTATGAACTCCGCCGGATTGACGAAGTAGACGAACTTCACACCCTCCTCCTTCGCGTGGGCCACCTCCTCAACCCTCGCGCTGACATCCTCTTCACCGCGGCGGTAGGCTATCGTGACCTCAGCTCCAAAGCGCCTCGCGCTCCTCGCGGCATCCATGGCGGTGTTGCCAGCGCCGATGACGATAACCTTCTTCCCGACCTTAACGGGGGTGTCGTACTGGGGGAAGAGGTAGGCCTTCATGAGGTTGACCCTCGTGAGGAACTCGTTCGCCGTATAGATGCCGTTCAGGTTAACTCCGGGAGCGTTGACGAGCCTCGGCGTCCCGGCGCCAGAACCTATGAATACCGCGTCGTACTCCTGAAGGAGCTCCCCTATGGTCACCGTCTTCCCAACTATGTGGTCGGTGAGTATTTTAACGCCGAGCTTCCTGAGCTTATCTATCTCCTTCTCTACGATGTCCTTGGGGAGCCTGAACTCCGGGATTCCGTACATCAGAACCCCTCCGGGCTCGTGAAGGGCCTCGTAGATCGTGACGTCGTAGCCGTCCTTGGCAAGCTCTCCTGCGGCTGTGAGCCCCGCCGGGCCGGCGCCGATGATCGCAACGCTCTGACCCTTCTTCTCAATGCTCGGGACGATCTCGAAGAGGAGCTCGTCGTCTATGCCCTTCTCACGGGCGTAGTCTGCAACAAAGCGCTCAAGCTTACCTATGTTTATCTTGTCGCCAACCTTGCCCATGACGCAGTTCTTCTCGCACTGGTCTTCCTGCGGGCAGACACGACCGGTGGTAGCCGGGAGGGAGTTGCAGGCCCAGATGACGTTGAGGGCCTCTTTTACGGCCTTGTCGGGATTATCGCGGTATTCGACGAGCTTGCTTATGAAGCCGGGAATGTCTATGTGAACCGGACAGCCCTTGATGCATGGAGCGTATTCAGCAGGGCACTGGAGAC
>NZ_JALXBJ010000027.1 GCF_026991495.1 Thermococcus sp.
TTGGAAGGCCGGGGTAGACCATGTGAGGGGGGAGGACGTAGGCGAGGGCAAAGATAAAGCTGAGGCTCAGGAACCCGAGGAGGTACTCCTCAGCTACCCTCCCGGCGGCGTTCCGGTCCCTGTAGAGGAGGTAGAGAAAGGTCCCCATGAGCACCCAGGTGAAGCCTGCGGCGTAAAGGGCATCCATGAGCCTGTAGATGAGGTGATGAGCTTCGGTCCACGTCAGGAGGGACAGGACGAAGGTTCTCGACGTCCCGGGGAGCCTCAACAGCAGGTCGGTGTAGTTCAGGGCCCACCTCCCGATTAGGGGGTAAAGAAGACTGTATGCAGTCCAGTACAGGTAAGCGGCCACCAGCAGCAGGGAGGGCCTGAAGTAGCTCCAGAGGGTTTCCGTCTTTGAAGCCGTCCCCATTTCAACGAGCCCCCATGACGTATCACCGCAAGATTTATAAATTCACCCCGTATTCCTACATTGGGTCGTGCCGCCGTAGCTTAGTTGGTAGAGCGCCGGACTGTTAATCCGGCGGTCCCCGGTTCGAATCCGGGCGGCGGCGCCAGCTGGAGGGCCCGTAGCTCAGCCTGGTCAGAGCGCGCGGCTCATAACCGCGTGGTCGGGGGTTCGAAGCCCCCCGGGCCCACCACAACAGATTCTCAATCGAGCGTACTTTTTCAGAACGCTAAGTCTTTAAAAGATCCGCCGAAGACTGCAACTTCACCGACGTTTGCTCCCGAGGATACTTTAACAGGAATAACTGAAAACGCCCCGCAAAGTTTGCTTGCGCGTGCAACGGTCTCTTTCCACTGAAGGGCGGGCCTTCAAAAGGGTAAACGTTTTTACCCCCCGATACAACTTTTTTTCAGGTGGTCATCGTGATAGGGATAGACCTCTCCGGGGAGCTGGCCCTCACAACCGCCTCAAGCAAGGGCATAGGATTTGGAGTGGCAAGGGTATTAGCGAAGGCTGGGGCAGATGTGATACTCCTCTCGCGGAGCGAGGAGAACCTGAGGAAGGCGAGGGAGAGGATAAAGGCCGAGAGTGACGTGGGGGTTAGCTACATTGTCGCCGACCTGACTAAGCGTGAAGACCTTGAGAGAACCGTAAGAGAACTCGAAAACATAGGCGAGCCGGATATCTTTTTCTTCTCCACCGGCGGGCCAAAGCCGGGCTACTTCATGGAGATGGGCATGGAGGACTGGGAAAATGCCGTAAAGCTCCTCCTCTATCCAGCGGTTTACCTGACGAAGGCCCTCGTTCCGGCCATGGAACGGAAGGGCTTCGGCAGGATAGTCTACTCCACGAGCGTTGCCATAAAGGAGCCTATACCCAACATAGCCCTCAGCAACGTGGTTAGAATTTCGATGGCCGGCCTCGTGAGGACTCTGGCGAAGGAGCTTGGTTCAAAGGGAATAACCGTCAATGGCATAATGCCGGGCATAATAAGGACGGACAGGATGATAGGGCTGGCGAAGGACAGGGCAAAAAGGGAGGGGAAGACGGTTGAGGAGGCCCTTCAGGAGTACGCGAAGCCGATACCTCTCGGCCGTCTCGGCGAGCCGGAAGAGATAGGCTACCTCGTCGCCTTCCTCGCGAGCGAGCTTGGGAGCTACATAAACGGTGCAATGATTCCAGTAGATGGCGGGAGGCTCAACTCGGTGTTCTGATTCCGTAGACCATCTTTTATTCTGTTTGGAAACAGCGGGGACAGCTCAGCCCTCCGCGTCCCACAGCGCTAAGCCGTTCTCCTGTGGCTTCCTCTCCAAGGGCTCTCCCAGGAGCTCCTGGATGAAGAGCTCGGCAACGAAGACCTCTCCCTCAACGAGATGCCCACCGTAGAGCCCGCCGTCAGGCCCGCCGAGGGCGACGTGGATGTGTGCAAAGGGTTTTCCGTCCCTCAGGCTTATGTTCCCGCTCAGGGAAACGAGTTCGTAGAGGCCACTCAGTTCGTTGACCCGGTACTCACCGGCTTTCTCATCAAAGTAGCCGATCTTAGGGTTCCTTAAACTCCCTATCCCGAAAACGCTCCCTATCAGGACATTGTGCTCCTCAGCGAAGTCGTTTATGAACCCTAAAAGCTCCCTGCCCTCTGGGACGCGGAAGAGAAAGTTCCTCCCCCTTGAAAACCTCATTGAGACCACCTAAAGGCTAATAAGCGTCCCGGAATTTAACCCTTTGGGTGGTCGGATGGAGAAAAAGCTCATAAAGGCGGTTCTTCCTGAGATACTCGAGCTTGAGGAAGTTGACTTCGGTCAGTTCTCGCCCCCTTACCCGAAGCTGCTCAGGGCATTCTGGGAGAGCGGGGGAAGGGGACTCAGGGAGTTCCAGAAGTTTTCGGAGGAAAGCGTGGGAAAGAAGGCCGTTGGCCAGCTTTTGATCTCGCTCCTCCAGTACCTGCTGATACTCCACAGGCGCTTCAATGAATACTCCGTTGTCAAGCCCGCGGTGAAGGTCTTCATAACCCTGAAGGGCTGGCTCAACGAGAACGGATTTGAAAGGGACTGGGAAAGATTGCTCTCCTCCTTCATAGGCTACCTCGTGACGATGGTACCGGCCATAGCCGAGAAAGAGGACTGCGAAAGTGCCAACGCCTATCTAACGGTCATAAGGGACCTAACCGAAGAAGCATCGAAGAGGTTCGATTCCGACTACTACGACGAGCTCCTCCAGGGGGTAGAGGAAAGCCTTAAGGAATTGAGGGAAAAGTGCGGGATAAGCGCGCCAGAAAGGAAGAGATGCTAACGCTCAAGCGTCACCTCTGCGTAGCTCCTCGGATCCTCCCAGATCTTGACCCTTATCTTTCTCACGTTCTCCCCCGCTTTCCCGGCTATCCTCCCTGCGAACCATTCGGCTATGTATTCAGCGGTGACGTTTGGTTTGTCGAGGACTACCGCCTCGTTTTCCGGGAGCTCTATTCTCTTCCCGTTCTTCTCGATCACAAGCTTTCCGTCTTTTATCCCAACGACCCACTCCTCGCTGACGAGAATTCTGTGGTCGAGGAGCTTCACGAGGTTGCTGAGGTGGTTGAAGTCGAATATCATGCCGTTCTCGTTGAGCTCGCCCCATATCTCAACGTCCACGTTGTAGGTGTGGCCGTGAATCCTGAGGCACTTGCTCTCGTAGGGTAAAGCCAAGAAGTGCGAGCTGTCGAAATCCTTGTGCCAGCCTATCTTTCTCTCGGAGACCCTAAACGCCATCTTCCCCACCGGCTTAACTTGACCTCCAGGGTTATAACGGTTACTCGAAGGGCGGAAAGGCTATAAAGCGGGCCGCCTTAGGACTTCTGATAGCCATGCCGATGGGACAGGGCTGGGGCCGCGGAAGGGGCAGGAAAAGGAAGATGAGGAGGATAGGCTTCATCCCGGAGGTTAGACGCTTCTACCCTGCACTGCCGCCCCTCGGACAGCCGAGGCCTCCTATCCTGATGACGTACGAGGAGTTTGAGGCGCTGAGGCTGGTCGATTACGAGGGGCTGACCCAGGAGGAGGCCGGGAAGAGGATGGGAGTATCAAGGGGCACCGTCTGGAGGGCCCTCAGCTCCGCCAGGAAGAAGGTGGCCCAGATGATCGTCGAGGGCAGGGAGCTTGCGATCCTACCCCAGGGCGACGAGATTCCGAGGAGTCAGGAAAGATGACGTTCTCCTCCGGGGCCCGCTTAGGGTATTCAGCACGTCACGTGAAACACCGCGAGAACCCTCTTCCTCCCCCTCAGTTCGTTGAACTTCTCCACGGCTTTTCCAGTTGGAAGCTCTATGACGTCTTTCCCTCTCACGAGCTCCCTGCTCTCGGGCAGTAGGGAGAGGTAACCGTAAAAGCCCTTTCCAACGACTAAAACATCGAAGTCCTCCTTCAGGTATTCCCTCAGCTCCTCGGGATCGAGCCTGTGGCTGGTTCCGTGCTTTCTCTTGCTTATCCACTTCTTCCTCTCCTCGACTTTCCCGCTCGGATAAATCACCACGTCGTGCTCGTAGGTCTCACCGTTAATTGCTATCCTCCCAAAGCCCGGGTATTCGACCTTCATCTTCCCACCCCGAGGGCGTCCCTCAGTATCTCGGAGTGGTCGAAGGCCAGCTCCATCCTCAACGCCTCATCCACCGGAACAACGTGGACTTCTTTTGCATCATCCCCAGCCTTCAGCCGGCCCTCCCCGATGCAGAGGAATGCAACCGTGACCGTGTGCCCCCTCGGGTCCCTGTCCGGCCTCGAATAGACGCCAACGAGCTTTAGGGGGATAACGTCGAGGCCGGTCTCTTCCTTCATCTCCCTCCTAAGTGCCTCCTCAACGGTCTCACCGTACTCAACGAAGCCCCCTGGGAGGGCGTATCTCCCCTTGAAGGGCTCGTTTCTGCGCTTTATGAGGACGACGCCGTTGTCGTGGATTACCACCCCATCGACCGTGAGGCCTATGCACCGGTGAAGCTCGGCCTTGAGGCCCTCGCTCTCGGCCAGCTCCTTTACTCTCTCGCGGAAGGCGGAGACGTCTTTACCCCTGGGGGCCTTGACGAGCAGAACGTACCTGTTCATTCACACCACCTCGGGAAGTCCCTCTTCATCAGCGTTCAACGTGCTGACATTTCATCATCGGTCACTCTATCTTACCCTCAACCCTTTATATGCTCAACCTTCGCCTCAAGCGACAGCCTGCCTACATCTTCCATCGGGAAGTCGATGGAGCGCCTCTCAAGGAAGAGCGCCGTGAAGGCCAGCGCCCTCCTAAGGGACTGGATGAAGGGGCACTGGAGGTAGAACCCGGAGAAGGACGCGAGGAAAACATCCCCCGCCCCGGTTGACTCCTCGACCTCAACCTTCACCGGATAGAAGCGGTAGGCCCTTCCGCGGTGGTGGGCAATCCCCGGGTTTGGGCCGTCCGTGATTAAGAAGGACTCAACATCCCCGGGGGAAAAGCCCCTCAACTGCTTCAGTTCCCCCTTCTCCGCGTGCAAAACTCCAATGCCCCTCAGAAAGGACGCATTGAGCTCCGTCAGCTCAATCTCACCGTTCTTGAAGGTCCTGAGAAAGCCCTGGGCATCAACCGCAACGAGCTTACCCCTCTTCAGCGCCTCGCCCACCAGATGTGGAGGCACTTCGTTGGCGACGGGGTTGATGATTATCAGCTCGTACTTCTCCGCGGGGAGCGAACCTATCTCCCCGGCCCTTTCGAGGAGCCTCAGGGTTCTCTCGGAGGGGGAAGTGTAGGTCAGCTCGTAGGTCGTTGTTGAGTCCGATTGGACAACCCTAAGCTTCCCCACCCTTTTCAGCTCCCCCATCCACTCCTCAGGCAGGGAGGAGAAGCTCGTCAGAATCTCAACGGTGCAGAACCTTGTGAGGGCGAGGGCAGAGTAGTACGCGCCGCCGCCCAGTCTCTCCTCAACCTTCGAGCCTTTCCTTATTACGTCCCTGGTAACGTGCCCGACCACGAGGCATCTCATTTCAGCTCCCCGCCGGATCCCATCAAAAGCCAGGTTTTCTGACTTCAAGAACCTCCCTGTTCACGAGTGTGGGCGGAACCTTCCCCACCTTGAAGGATATGAGGTTCCTCGCCACCAGCTCGGCCATGCCCTCCCGGGCCCCGTAACTCGCGCTCCCTATGTGGGGTGCCAAAACCACGTTTTTGAGCCCAAAGAGATCCTCGTTGTAGTAGGGCTCCTCCTCGAAGACGTCTAAGCCGGCCCCAGCTATCCAGCCATCCCTCAGGGCCCTCACCAGTGCCTCAGTGTCAACCACCTTCCCGCGGGCTATATTGACAAGTACCGCGGTCGGCTTCATGAGCTTAAGCCTCTCCTCGTTTATCATATGGTGGGTCTCCTTCGTGAGCGGAACAGCTAAGACCACGAAGTCGCTCTCCATAAGTAGCTCATCCAGCGGCCTGAATTCAGCCCCGATCTCTTTTTCAGCCTTTAGCTTCCTCGTGCGTGCGTTGTAGAGTATCCTCATGCCGAAACCTTTAGCGCGCCTTGCTATCGCCTGTCCGATTCTGCCGAAGCCTACTACCCCAACGGTCTTCCCGTAGACGTCGTGGCCGAGCAGCATGAGCGGGTGCCAGGCGACGCCTTGCTTCTTCCACTCGCCGGAGCGGACAAAGCTATCGCCCTCTATAAGTCTCCTGGCGGTGGCGAGGAGAAGGGCCCAGGCAAAGTCTGCCGTGGCGTCGGTTAGAACATCGGGCGTGTTTGTAACGTAGATCCCCCTCCTCGTGGCCTCTCTGACGTCTATGTTGTCGTAACCGACGGCGTAGTTAGCAACTATCCTCAGCCTCGGGGCAGTGTCGAAGACCTCACCATCTATCCGTTCGCTCAGCATGGTCACGAGCGCGTCCGCATCTTTAACCTTTTTAAGGAGGAGATCGCGGGGTATCTCCCTTTTTTCAGGCCAGACCTCCACTCTAAAATGCTCCCTGAGGAGTTCAAGCCCCTTCGCAGGGATCTCCCTTGTGATGAAGAGCCTCGGCCTCATTACAACCACCGGGGGGATTTGGGAAAGGGGTTTAAGGGCTTAACTGATCAAGCCCGACCTAGAACCGCTAACGACCCTTTGAGGGCGTACTGAGGGCGACCGCGATGACGAGCGAGTTAACGTTCGTCCCCGTCGGTCCCGTCCTGAGGAGGGCCCCAACCTTTTCAAGCGCCCTGTAGGCGTCGTGCCTTTTGAGGACTTCCTCGACGTCGATTCCAGCTTCTTTCAGTCTTTCAAGGGTTTCTCCGTCAACTATTCCGCCAGCGGCATCGGTCGGCCCGTCGGTTCCGTCTGTGTCCACAGCTAAAACAACGGCGTTGAGGCCCACTATCTTCCTCGCCACGCTGAGCGCAAGCTCTTGGTTCGGCCCTCCGAGACCTGCCCCTCCAGTTATCGTCACAGTCCACTCGCCTCCGGCAATCAGAACTGCCGGCTTTCTCACGGGCCTGTCGTACTTAGAGACCTCCTGAACGATTGAGCCTATTACGAGCGCCACCTCACGCGCTTCCCCCTCAAGCGTCGTCGTGAGAATAACCGCGTTGTATCCCAGCTCCTCCGCCTTCTTCTTAGCCCTCTCGCAGGCAATCCTACCGCTCCCGACGATGAAGTTGTGGACGTTAGGTAAGTCCTCCTTCAGCGTCTCCTCAGCCTCTCCCCTCAGACCGCGCTCGATGTGTTTCTTAACGCTCTCGGGCAGCTTCTCCCAGACGTTGTAGAGCTTCAGAATCCTGTAGGTGTCTTGGAATGTCGTGGGGTCTTTAACCGTTGGGCCGGAAGCTATAGCCTCAAGCCTGTCTCCGACCACATCGGAGAGGATTAAGCTTATCACCATCCCTTTAGCGCGCTTTGCGAGCTTTCCGCCCTTGACCTTTGAGATGTGCTTTCTCACCGTGTTTATCTCGTATATCCTCGCGCCACTCTTAAGGAGGAGTTCGTTCGTCCTTATTTTGTCCCCAAGGCTTATCCCGTCCTCCGGGAGGAGGAAGAGGGCGGAACCGCCTCCCGAGATGAGGACGAGGAGGATATCCTCTTCCCCGACTTTCTCCGCCAGCTCAAGGCCGAGCTTTCCGGCTAAAAGGGAGTTTTCATCCGGAACAGGATGCCCGGCCTCGATAACCTTGATCCCCTGCATTATAGGGCAGTTCTCCGCGTAGCCGTACTTCGTCGCTATAAGGCCCTCCTCCACAGGGAGGAGCTCAAGGACAGCCCTTGCCATGGCGCACGCCGCCTTTCCGAAGGCGAGGAGGTAAACCCTGCCATTAACCTCGAACTCCTCCGCGGAAACCACGAGTTTTCCGTTTTCGGCTTTTAAGTTCTTCTTGACGGCGGTGTAGGGGTTGGCGCCCCTTATGGCCTCATCCATTATCGTGAGTGCAAGTTCCTTGGCGCCCATCAAAACACCTCAGCCCAAGAGAATTATCCTCTCGGCCTCAACGTCCTCAAGGGACGCGTTCCAGCCTCCTATCACGTACCTCTGCCCCTCGTCGGTCTCGACCGTTATGTTCGAGATGACCCTCCCCTCGCTCTCGAAGAAGTCCACTACCCTGCCCTTTATGTGGACGGGAACCTTTGAACGGGTGAACTTCCCGAAGACCTCGACCCTCGCACCCTTCAGGCCGAAGTCCCTGATGTCATCAACGAGGTCGCGGATGTGGACGTACTCCTTGGGCAACTCAAGCTTCCGCTCCTCCCTGTAAACGACCTTCCCCGTCGGCCAGAGGGCGTGGTAGAAGTAGCGGTCGAGCATGAAGAGGAGGTGGTTGTCCCTTATTATCAGACCGTAGCCGTGGAGCGAACTCCCTGAGCCGAGGGCCTCGTAGGGGAGGTAAATGCCGGTCTCCCGGTCCTGGATGACGATTATTGGGTCGGGAACTTCGCGGGCGCGTATCTCGTTCGCCACCGGGGGCACTTCCCCGGAGCCGTAGACGAAGAGGTGGACGACGGCCTTCTCGACCTTCTTTTTCCTCAGCTCCTCCCCCACCTTCCCGAGAAGGTCGATGGGAAGGGCTATGCTCAGGTGATACCTCGCGTTCTCTATGGCCTCCTCAAGGTGCTCCTCAAAGGCTATACGGCTCTTTATCACCGTTACGCTTCCTATCTCCCTGTGTGGTGTGTAGAGCCTCTCAAGCTCGCCCTTGAGCTCCTCAAGCCTCTCGTTGTAGCGCCTCCTGATGGCCTCGACGACCTTCTCCGGACTGAGGGGTATGACCCTCATCGGCCTGCCCGCCGTTGTCGTGATGAAGCCCTTCGCCATTAGCGTCCTCACGACGTCGTATATCCTCGGCTGGGGCACCTTGGAGAACGTCGCCAGTTCTCCAGCTGTTAGGGGACCGTTCTTCAAAAGGGTAAGGTATGCCCTAACCTCGTACTCGTTCAGTCCGAGCTCCTTCAGCCGGGCCCTAACCTCCCTCTCCTCCATAGGCACTCCTCAGATTACCGCTTTCTCGGTCTTCTTGTCAAAGACGTGAATGTTGTCGAGATCAACCTCTATTTTAATCTTGTCCCCAACCGGGAGCGGTATATGACCTGGGAGCTTCACCTTGATGAGGTTGTCGCCCACCTTGACGTGGATTATAGTGTCCGTCCCGAGGGCCTCGACGAAGTCTACAACACCCTCCATCTCGGCGCTCTTGCTGACGTGTTCGAGGGTCGAGACGCCCTTGACCGTCATGTGCTCCGGCCTTATGCCGAGGTAAACCTCCTTCCCCATGTAGTCTTTGAGGAGCCCCTTGAAGTCCTCGGGAAGCTTGAGGCTGAAGCCGCTCCCTTCGAGGTAGGGGCCGTCTTCCTTCTCGACCACTGTTGCATCAACTATGTTCATCTCAGGGGCGCCTATGAAAGTCGCTACAAAGAGGGAGTTGGGCTTGAGGTAGACCTCAGTCGGCGGCCCGACCTGGAGGAGCCTGCCCTGGTTCATGACCGCTATCTGGTCGCCCATAGTCATTGCCTCGACCTGGTCGTGGGTGACGTATATCGTCGTTACCTTCAGCTTCGTCTGGAGCTTCTTTAGTTCAGCGCGCATCATTACGCGGAGCTTTGCATCGAGGTTGCTCAGCGGCTCGTCCATGAGCAAAACGTCGGGCTCGACAACTATTGCCCTCGCAACGGCAACGCGCTGCCTCTGACCGCCGGAGAGCTGTCCGGGGTAGCGGTCGAGGAGGCCCTCTATCTGGAGTAGCTCAGCCGCCCACCTGACGCGCTTCTCTATCTCGTCCTTCGGGTACTTCTTCACCCTCAGCGGGAAGGCGATGTTCTCGTAAACCGTCATGTGGGGCCATACTGCATAGCTCTGGAAGACCATCGAGATGTTCCTGTCCTTTGGGGGCAGGTAGGTGACGTCTCTTTCCCCGAAGTAGATCTTCCCCTCAGTCGGCGTCTCCAATCCGGAGATCATCCTCAGCGTTGTGGTTTTTCCGCACCCGCTCGGCCCGAGGAGGACGAGGAACTCCCCGTTTTTGACGTTAAGGTTCAGACCCTTAACGGCCTCGAAATTTCCAAACCTTTTAGTGACGTTTTCAAGCTTAACTTCAACCATACAAACACCTCACTTGAGTGTTATACCCCACATCGTCACGAGATACTTCCTTGCGAAGAAGATGAACAGCATCGCCGGCAGGGTCATTATGAACGCGGCCGCGAACTTGTAGTAGTCCGGTGCAGCACCACCGCTGGAGCCGGCCATTATTGAGAGTATCTGGGCCGGCAGCGTCCTGTGGGTCAGAGTTAAGACTGAAGCAACGAACACCTCGTTCCAGCTCATGACGAAGGTGAACATAGCGGCGGCTGCAAGTCCTGGCAGGGCCAGCGGGAGGGTTATCTTTAGGAAAGAGCCGAGCCTCGTTAACCCAAAGACCATCGCGGCTTCCTCGTACTCCTTTGAGACGCCCGAGAATATGCTTGAGGTTATCAGGACAACGAAGGGCAGGGCCATCGCAGTGTGCGCCAGCGCAACGCCGAGGAGCGTGTCCGCCAAGTGGAGCCGGATGTAAAGGATTATGAGCGGTATGGCCATGACAGGGATTGGAAACATCCTGAGGGCTATTATGGAGAGCTTTATCGTATCCTTACCCGGAAACACGAACTTCGCTATGGAGTAGCCCGCCGGAATGCCGAGGATGAAGCTTATGATTATCGTGAGCGTGGCGACGATAGTGCTGTTCTTTATGCCGTCCCAGGCCCCGAGGGTGAAGAGGATTACCCTGACGTACTCGGTCGTGTAGTGGTGGGGGATTACCATGTGAGGATCGTAGTAGTCGGCCTTGCTCGTGAAGCCGTAGAGGAACGAGACGATTATCGGGATGAGTATCCAGGCGACGGCGGTGAATATCACCGTGTAGAAGCCTATCTTCTTGAGGGTGTAGACCGTCTCGTCCTTCATCTCATCACCTCCAGGTACTCCGCCTTCAGGAACTTAACGTAGACCGCCCCGAAGAGTATCGAGAGGCCAGCTATGATCAGTGCGTAGATCGATGCCACGCCGTAGTCCTTGATGACCGTCAGCTGGTAGAAGCCCTCTCCTGCCAGAACCGGAAGGTCTCTGCCCGCTAAAATCCAGACGACACCGAAGATCTGCATCGCGAAGAGCGTCCTTATTATGAGGGCACTCTGTATGCTGGGCTTGAGCATCGGAAAGACTATCCTCCTAAGCCTCGTCCAGTAGCTCGCCCCGAAGACCTCGGCCGCCTCTATGTACTCCTTGCTTATCATCTGGAGGCCAGCTAAGATTATGATAAAGACTATCGAGGTCGCCCTCCAGACCTCAGCCATGACTATGGCGAGGAACTCCCTGTTTCTGAACTGGTAGCCGAAGAAGTATACAGGATGAGAGATCAGCCCGATGTTCATGAGGACTTTGTTAACGAAGCCGTAGGGGGAGAGCATTGAGTACCATATGAGACCTCCGGCGACGTCGCTTATTGTCAGGGGTATAACGAGGGCGTATATTGCAAGGTCCTTGCCTTTAAATGCCTTGTTCAGAAGGAGGGCGAATACAATGGCCAGGAAGAGCTGTATGGGGATTATAACGGCAGCAAAGGCGAGGGTATCCTTGAAGGCACTCCAGAAGTAGTAATCGTTGATCGTCCTCCTGACGGTATCGAGCGAAAACGCTCCGTTCTGGGTGAAGGCCAGATAAAGGGCCTGAAGAAGGGGATACCCAACGAAGAAGAGCAGGTACGCAAACGCCGGCAAAATTAAAAGGTAAGGAAGGAGAGACTTCCTCTCCATCGGCTCTCCTCCTTATCACGGAACTTCAATGCCGACCTGCTGGAAGAGGCCGACGAGCTTCGGCTTGATTTCCTTGGTGACCTTCGCCGGATCCTCGCCGTTGAGGACTATCCTCTGGAAGGCCTCGATGTAGTACTGCTTGAACTGTCCGCCCTTGTCCCCGAGGTTGGGTATCATCGCCACGAGGGCATCGGAAGTGCTCGACTGGGCCGTAACGCCCTCGGCGAGTATCTTGAGCGGCCCCTCAGGAAGCTTTCCGCTCGCTTCCTTAACGGTCGGGAAGAACCCGACCTTCTGGAGAACCTTTATCTGAGTGTCCGGTTTGGTCAGGTAGTCAATAAGCTTCCAGGCCTGGTCGGGGTGAGGCGCGCCCTTCGGTATCGCGAGGCCCGCCAAAACCACTATGAAGCCCCTTCCCTTCGGCCCCCTCGGAACCGGAACAACGACGAACTGGTCGGGCTTTGTCTCAATCGCGTCCTTGATCCTCGCGGTGTGGTCCCAGGCGATGAGGACTTCGCCCTTGAGGAGCGGGTCAGACATGGCATCCCAGGTCGTGCTCGACGGGTTCACGTACTGCCAGAGGTTCTTAAGGTAGTTCCACATCTGGATGGCATCCTGGCTGTCGAACTCCTTGGCCTGGTAGCCTGTGAAGCTCGGGTAGAGGTAGCCGTGGAGGAACCTCACGAAGAGTCCCTTTGGCCCGGCCGGGAAGCCGAGCTCGGGCTGTCCCTTGGCTTCCTTAAGCTTCTTGGCCCACGCGAGGAGGGCATCGTAGGTCCACTTGTCGGTTCCCTTCATAACGTCTTCCTTGGTGAGGCCCTCAGGCAGGTAGTTGAAGGCCTCCTTGTTGACGACCATCACGTAGGTGGCGCTCATCCAGGGCACGTAGACCTTCTTCCCGTTTATGACGGAGTACTTCTCGAAGGTGCTTATGAACGTCCTGCCCTGGAGCTTGGGCATGTTGCTCAGATCCATCAGCCAGCCCTTAGAGGACATGTAGTCCATGCCGCCGTGGAGGTCGCCTATGACATCGATGGTAACCTTTCCGGTCTTCTCTTCGCCTTCAAGCCTCGTCACCATGTCGCTGTACGAAATCGGGACGAAGTTGACCTTTATGCCGGTCTCCGATGTAAAGCCCTTGAGCAACTGATCCTTCACGAAGGCCCTCTCTTCAGGCGGGTTGAGCTGGGTCGAGAGGAAGTTCAGCGTTACCTTCTCCTGTGTGGTGCTTGAGCTGCTGCTTGAGCTGCTCGCCGAGCTACTACTTGAGCTGGAGCTGCTCGATGTTCCTCCCCCACCAATGCAGCCGCTCGCCACGACTGCAAAGGCCATAAGGCCTATCAACAACAGACCCCAAAACTTCTTCATTCTCCATCACCTTGGTACTGCCATGTACAGGTTAGTCTTCAGTGGATTTAAGCGGTGGGGGTATATAAGTCTTGCGTTTAGAACCACTTCAAGTGGTTGTATTACAAAAAAGTAAAAGTTTAGTCAGAGGTCGAGTTTAACCGGCTTTCCTTTCCTGGATGACTCGTAGGCGGCGAGGACTATGGCCAGGTTCTTCTTGGCGAGCTCACCGCTGATGGGGACTTCCTCATCCCTGAGGACTGCCCTTGCAAAGGACTCGACGATTCCCCTCACGTCGGGCCTGTCCCAGTAAACTTTCTCAGCCCTCTCCTGATAGACCGTGAAGTCCGGGTAGGCGGTTCTAACATCCAAGAAGCCCTCGCTCCCGACGAGGTAGTACTTCATCTCCACACCGTAAGAATAGCCCTTTGGATTTCCCCAGCCCGCTGTGAGAACGGCAAGGACGCCCTTCCTGAACTCAAGAACCGCTGTTCCGATGTCATCAACGGGGAAGCCGTATATCTTCGCCCCTATGTCGGCGTAGACCTTCTTGGGAACGTCTCCGGTCAGCCAGAGGAGGGAGTCAACGCCGTGCGGAGCGGTGTCCATGAAGCCACCGCCGCCAGACTTTCTCTCGTCCAGGAACCAGCTCATGTCGAGGCCCTGGAGGAATATCGGCGGCTTTACGTTCTCGGAGATCGCATTTACGTACTCAAGAACCCCTATCTCACCAGTATCAAGCATCTCCTTTGCCTTCCTGAGCGGATCTGTGAAGCGCGGGTTGAAGGGGAGCATGAGCTTTACGCCGGCTTTCTTCGCGCTCTTTATGACCTCGTCGGCGTCCTTAAGGTTGAGGGCTATCGGCTTCTCAAGGAGGATGTGCTTGCCCTCCTCCGCCGCTCTGACGGCGACTTCCCTGTGCCTGTAGGTTTCGATGGCTATGTAAACCGCCTCAACGTTCTCGTCCCTCAAAAGCTCCTCGTAGCTCTCGTAGAAGCGCGCCCCGTACTTCCTCGCTTCAGCCCGGGCAACGTCCGTGTTGGAGCCGTCTCCAGAAACCGCGACCAGCTTGGTGTTCTTTCCTCCAGCTATCTGGGAAGCGAAGCGAAGTGCATGCGGGTGGGCGTAGCTGATTATTCCAAAGTTGAGCTTCCTCATACCTCAACCACCTCCCCACTCCGGGCGCTCTCCTTTGCCTTTTCAGCAATCTTCAGCGCTATCAGAGCGTCTTCGGCAGTGATTAGTGGTTCTTCCCTCCCCTTTATGACGTTGAAGAAGTGCCTGAGCTCCCTCTCGAACGCATCCGGAAAGGTCGATAGGAGCGGTGAAAAGCGGGGCATCTCGAAGTTTGCTTTTGCGACGCCTACAACCGGCGTGTCGAGCGGGGTGTAGCGTATCCTCCCGTTTTTGCCCATTACGTCAACCTGATGGTAGAAGACGCCGTAACGGGCCGGATACGGGTAGGCCCAGCTCACCTCGGCTATTCCCGTCTTCTCTCCCTCAAAGGAAATCATCATCACGAAGTGGTCGAAGGTTCCGTTGGCCCTCGCTTCCTCGCGTATGGCTTTTCCGACGGCGTAAACGCTCACAGGCTCGCTCCCGAAGAACCACCTCAGGAAGTCGGTGACGTGAACCCCGAGGTCAACGGCAACGCCGCCGCTCCTGCCCTCGTCCCAGTACCAGTAGTCGGCTGGAAACGGCAGGTACTGAACCTCGCTCTTCCTTATGTGCATCGGGAGGATGTTGCGCTTTCTTATTATTTCCTTCATCTGAACCCATCTCTTGTCGAAGCGCCTCACGTGGCCGACGAGAAGGTGGAGATCCTCTTTCTCGGCCGTTCTTATCATCCTTTGCCCTTCCTCAACGGTCAGTGCTATCGGCTTTTCCACGATAACGTGCTTTCCCGCTTTCAGGGCCTTGACCGCTATCTCAGCATGGGTGTAGGTGGGGGTTAAAACCTCCACGACATCGGTGTCGAGGTCGAGGAACTCGTCGAGGTTAGTAAAGGCCCTAGCTTTGAAGGCCCTGGCCCCTTCATCGGCCCTTTCCCCGATAACGTCCATGCAGGCAACTACCCTGACCCCTTCCATGGCCCTGAGGGCGTTCCTGTGGGCCAGGTTGAAGATGTTGCCACAGCCCACCACTCCAACCTTCAGCTCCATGGGCATCCCCAGAGGGGTTGCAACGAAAAACTATATAACCCTTTTCAAAAATAAACCACTTTAGATGGTTGTATCTTGGAGGTGGTCACGTGAATGTCGTCGTTGGGATTCCGAGCTACAACAACGCGGAAACGATCTCCTTCGTCGTCAAGCAGGCCGCCGAGGGGCTCAAAAAGTACTTCGGTGGCGGAATAGTTGTGAACGCCGATGGCGGGAGCACCGACGGGACGAGGGATGCTGTTCTCAAGACGCCTGTTCCCCAAGGAGTTGAGGTCCACAGCTTCGTTTACAGGTGGCCGATACCCGGAAAGGGAAGCGCGATGAAAGAGCTTATGGAGTTTGCCCTTGGGAGAGAAGCGGATGCGATAGTCTTCGTTGACAGCGATTTGAGGAGCATAACTCCGGAGTGGATACACCGCCTCGCCAAACCGATTGGAGAGGGCTACCACTTCGTGGCGCCACTCTACATAAGGCACAAGTGGGACGGCACGATAACCAACAATATAGCCTACCCCATGACGGCCTCGCTCTACGGGGAGAACGTGAGACAGCCGATTGGCGGGGACTTCGGGGTGAGCAGGAAGCTCATGGAGGTTTACCTTGAGGACGAAGAGGTCTGGAAGACCCACGTCGCTCGCTTCGGCGTGGACATCTTCCTGACCACAACGGCACTCGCAAGGGGCTTTAGAGTCATCCAAGCGGCCTTAGGGATGAAGATACACGACCCCAAGGACCCAGCGGCATCCCTCGGCCCAATGTTCAACCAGGTCGTCGGGACGCTCTTCATGCTGATGGAGAGGTATGAAGAGGCCTGGAAAGGTGTAAGGGCAATTGAAGAGGTTCCCGTCTTCGGGGAGCTTGAGAAGGGCGAACCCGAGCCGGTGAAGGTCACCCTCGAACTGCTCGAAAAGAAAGCCAAGGAGCTCTTCGCCGAGTACGAGGAAGTGCTTAGGAGGGCACTCTCATCTGAAACCCTTGAGGGGGTTAGAAAGGCCCTCAAAACCTTCGAGTTCGACAACAGGCTCTGGAGCCACGTCCTCTACGAAGGGGCGGTGGCCTACAGGGACGGAGTGCTTGGCGAAGCGGAACCGCTCGTCCCGCTCTACTTCGCGAAAACTGCCGACTTCGTGAAGAGAACCATGGACATGAGCACCCTTGAGGCGGAAAAACTGATAGAGGAGAGGGCAAAGATCTTCCTTGAGGAGAAGGACTACCTCCTTGAGAGGTGGTAGAGGGCGAGAACCTCATCCCTTTCCCGGATTTCCTCAATCCCCGGGACGCTCCAGGCTCCTCTTTTAGTCGTTGAGAGGGAAGCGACGAGGTTCGCGAAGCGCCCGATGGTTTCCAGCCCTTCTCTCCCAAGCTCTCCACTCGCTAAAAGGCCCGAGTAGTGCAGTCCAGCTAACAAAGCGGACATGAAGGCGTCTCCAGCGCCGGTGGTGTCAACCGGCTCCACTTTATATGCAGGGACGTGGACTCTAATTCCTCCGCCCCTCAGCTCACTTCCCTCTGCACCTCTCGTTATTGCCACGAGTTTGAAGTCGAAGCTCTCAAGGTCTATCCCCTTCCCCTCAAGGTAGGCCAGCTCTCCATCCCCGAGCTTAACGATGTCCGCAAGCTTAAGCGCCAGCTCGATGTCCCTGAGCATTTCCCCCTCCCTTCCGCGCCAGAGATCGGGCCTTATGTTGACGTCGTAGCTGAGGGGGAGCTTTCCCTTGAGTTCACTCAAGAGATCAAACACTGTGGAGCGCGAGGGTTCTCTGGCAAAGAGAACCGAGCCGAAGTGGAGTAGCTCAGAGCCTTCAAGGGCTTTGGCGTCAACGTCTTCTCTCCTCAAGTTGAAGTATGCAACTCCATCATAGAGGATAAACTCAGGTTTTGCCCCTATGAGCTGAACGAAGACTATTCCCGTGTGCTTTTCTCTATCCCTTGGGATGAAGGTCTTAACGCCCTCTTTCCTCAGTCTCTCAAGGAGGAAGTCGCCGAAAGGGTCTTCGCCGACCTTGCTTATCAGGGCGCTCTCGACGCCGAGCCTCGCGAGTCCGACGGCGACGTTGGCCGGTGCACCTCCGGGGTGCTTCTCAAAGCTCCTCACGTCCTTCAGCCTTCCCTCCTGGAGGGCTATGAAGTCTATGAGGACTTCGCCAAGGGAGGTTATCATGGGGCTCACACTCCTTTTTGAAGTCAAAGTACAGAGATATGAGGTTTTCCCTTGGGTTATCATAGTAATCTGGGGGCACGCGCAACTCAACGTTTCTTCTCCTGAGCTTGGGGTAGATGTCCTTGAAGTTCTTAATAACAAATGCCGTTGGCTTCAGGCTCCCGTCGCTTCTCACCAACCCAAAATACCTCTCATGGACGGCCCTGTCGAAGGGGGGCTTATTCCAGAGACTCTCGTCGTAGTCCGAGAAGTTCCAGTAGAAGGCTCCAAGAGCCCCTACCTCGTATAAACAGGCGAGGGTCTGTTCGAGCCATTCCGCCGCTGTTCTCTCGTTGATCAGGTAGTGCTCGGTCATGTGCTTTCCAGTGGCGGAGGTTATCCTCTTGGTTCTCCCAGGGGTGGTTGGTAGTCCGAACTCCTCCAAGAGAACGTCTTTTCCCCCAAGAGCCTTGGTCAGAGCGCATGCGAATGGAACAAAGTAGGGATCAAGGGGATCCGTAAAGTCCGTGTAGACGGAATACGCATGCATGCAGAGGAAATCATTGAACGCTGCAACATCCTGAACGTGGAAGTTCTTGTCCTCATGTATGTCCTCCTGGTGAATTCCAAAGGTTATTGGCTTTGAGGAGTTTTCCTTTAGGGTCGTGTAGACGAACCTCAGCCAATTCCTCCCAACTTCGGGGGTTCTCGGTATCCTCACGTTGTCGATCTCGTTGGAGATGTCCCATGCGTATATCGCTGGATGATCGTCAAACTCCGAGGAGACGGCTTCCAAGAGAAGCTTTTCTGCCTCCAGCAGTTCAGGTTCTTCGTAGATGTTTTTAGGGCCTCTATCTGTTAGCCGACCGTTGGAGTAGGTTAGAAACCTCTCATGAGGTTCATCTGAGAGAGCCCACTCTGGTAGCCAGTTTATCCCGCTCATGTGGCCGATGAAGAAAGTGGGCATAATACCGAGTCCCAGCTCCCCAGCGATGTCCAGCACTGTCTCAAGGTGTCTGAGGGAGCTCCCATTGATCACATCTGGTTTGGGCTGAAAGTCTTCCCAGAGAAGGAAAACGCGGACAACATCGAGGTTTAGCTCCTTGATAAGCGAGAACTCCTCCATGACCTCATTTGCGTCAAAGGCCTTCCACCAGTACATAGCCTTCCTTCTCGGCCAGTAGTTGATCCCTAAGACAAAATCCATCTTCCTCCCCCCCATAGTCACCCCTTAATGCCCCCGGAGACACCCTTCATGTAGTACTTCTGGAGCAGGATATATACCGTGATGGGCACGATTATAGCAAGGATCCCAGCGGCGCTCAGCTGGCCCCAATTCGGGTTGTAACGGCTTATAAACTTAGTAACCCCCGCCGAGACAGGCCATTTCTCCGGACGCAGGAGGGTCAAGGCAAAGAATAGATCCTGCCAGACGAAGATGAACTGGACAACCGCAACGCTGATGACGGCAGGCAGCGCTATGGGGAGGATTATCCTGAAGAAGATCCCAACGTCACTCAACCCATCTATCCTCGCGGCTTCCTCGTAGTCCTTGGGTATTGACATAAAGAAGTTGCGGAGGAAGAATATAGTCCATGGAAGCGCAAACGCCGTATGAACGAGGATTATGCCGTAATACTGGTTGTAGAGGTGGAGGTCCCTAAAGAGCTTCAGCAGGGGGACTATTACCGCCTGCTGGGGCACCACCTGAATTGCAACGAGCATCAGGAACAGGAGGGTCTTTATCGGAAAGCTGAATGATGTGAAGGCATAAGCTGCCATCCCTGCAACGAGGATCGGGAGTACCGTTGCAACGCTCGCTATCAGAATCGAGTTGATTATGTTCTTCCAGAATCCAGCATGCCAAACGGTCATGTAATTCGTAAGGATAAAATGGGCATTGCTAAAATTCCACCATCCGCTGACTATTTCGCTGAATGGCCTTATAGACACCATAAAAAGGCCTAATAGAGGGATGAAGAGGATTACACCGATAAGCCATGCCACAGCGTTTATGGTGATTTTATACCTTCTGCTGACCTTCATGATCCAGCCCCCCTCTCACTTATCATCCTCTTTAACATGCCGATGGAAAACACAAACACGGCAACCGTCAGAAGGGTTGCTATTGCAGCTGCGTAACCCCACCTGAACATTCTGAATATCTCGTAGTAAACCATGTACGCCAACACGGACAGATACATTGGCACCGATTCCCCGCCGGACAGAATGTAAACGAGGTCAAAGACCTTAAGGATGTAGATAGAACTCATTGTTACCACAACGACAAGGGCTGGCCTTAACAAGGGGAGGATCACGTAGCGGAAGCGCTGCCACGGGTTTGCCCCATCTATGATAGAGGCCTCGAGGATATCAACGTCAAGGCCCTCCAATCCAGCAAGAAAGACCGTCGTGGAAAAGCCCTGCCAGGCCCAGAGGGAACCGAGTATAACGAAGTAGATGGCGGTGCTGGGATCTTGAATCCATGCCCGCGGACTGATCCCAACTAAGCTGAGGAGGTGATTAACAACCCCTGCGTTTGGATCAAGAAGGAGCATCCAGACGATGCCAACAACGGTAAGGGGCATGACCATGCCGAGCATCACAAGCCCTCTAAGGATGTTTCTTCCCGCAACCTCCCTATTGTGAAGGAGAACCGCAAAGCCAAGGCCGAGCAGTGTCACAAGTGGAAGGAATATCACAAAGATGAACATGTTGTTCTTGACTGATGTCCAGAAGAGGGGATCGTGCATCATCATCTGGTAATTCTTGAGTCCAATGAACTGGGGGTGTGTAAACCCGTCCCACCGGGTGAACCCTAAGTAAAAGGTCGTCAGGATGGGGTAGATTATGAAAATCAAAAGGAAGACAAAAGCGGGGGTCATCAGTATGAAAAAGTCCCTGCTCGTCCAGCTCCTCACCCCGCCCATCTACTTCACCTCATTTAGGACTTGTAGTACTGCTCAGCGTACTGCTCAAGCTCTTGGGCTATCTTCTGGTAGTCATCGGGGTTGGCCCAGAGCTTGAAGAGCTCGTTCCATATGATCGGCTGGAATCCGGAAGGCGCGTTGTCGTCCAGATCAGGGACAACCGGGTACTTCGCCATCATGTCCACTATCTTGGCATCAACAGCGTCATAAGCGCTCTTCGGGACTTTGAGGTTGGGTGCAAGGTAGCCCTTCTGCTCCACCATAATCTTCTGGTACTCAGGCCCGGCAAGCCACTTGGCGAGCTCAAATGCCGCCTCCTTGTGTGGGGCGCCCTTTGGAATGATAACCCAGTCTCCACCAGCAACGATGGCGAACTGGGCGCTGGAGTTTATTACTGGGAAGGGAATCAGGTCGTAGTCGGTTCCGGGCTTAAAGCCCTGGTTCTGGAGCATCAGGTTTATCCAGTTGCCCATGAAGTACATCGCGACCTCTCCCTTGCCGAGGCGCGTAACCTGGACTTCCCATTTCTCACCTATGGCGACTTTCGGATCGCCGTAGCAACCTTCCTTGAGGAGGTCGTGGAGCACCTTGAAGGCTTCAAGCACCTGTGGGTCTGTCCACTTGACCTTGTGCAGCATAAGGTCGTTGTGGAGCTTGGGGCCTCCAATCCTTATCAGAACGGCCTCAAAGATATCGCTCAGAGGCCACTTGTCGGCTGCTCCGCTCGCCATCGGCTGTATGCCGTGCTGTTCAAATACCTTGCAGTCTGCCTTGAGATCATCTAAGGTCTTTGGAGGCGTGAGATTGTATTTTTCGAAGTCGTGAACGTTATACCATATACCTGGCTTTGCCCACGCCTTTATTGGGACGGCATAGTAGGTGTCACCGACCTTTACCGGCTCCAAGAGGTTCTCCATGATGTCGCCCTTGTACGCGTCGACCACAGAGTTCATTGGCTCAAGCTGGTTTTTCTGCCCTAATTCTTTGATTAGAGCAGGCCACGGCAGGATCGCAATGTCAAAGCTCGGGGAACCTGTGGCAAGCTCTGTGAGAACCGCATCCCTTAGTTTTGACTGTATGACGTACTTGATCTTCACGTTAGGATGCTCCTTCTCGTAGGTCTTGAGGGCGTTTTGGAAGTTCTGTCCCTCAACGCCACCCCACTGCCCATAGATAACGACCTCAACGGGTTTCTGGCTTGTGCTATGGGTCATGGTAGAACTCGTGCTCTGGCTCTGGGTTGTGGTGGAGGGGGCACTGGAACTGGACGGTGCGGAGGAGCTCGAAGTCGTTGTCCCCCCTGATATGCAACCCGACACAAAGGAAGCTAACAGAATCACACCCAAAACGAAAGCAAGCTGTTTCGCGTAGGTCTTCATGCAAGCACACCTCGCTTGGGCTGTCATCAGTGTGTATACTTTTAGTGTATATATACCTTTCGGAAATCTGTATTTTATTATGACAAAAATTAGCCTGATTTATTGGAAAGTCTATCAAAATATAGCCTTTAAAGCTTGCATAATATCTAACAAAAAGCACCAAATACCTTCAAAAGATTTTTATATTAAAAAGTTCAAGGTAACATCGAATTGTTGTTTACTAAAAGTATATGGAGGACCAGAGATGATCCGCGTCAAGGGACTTCCCAAAAAAAGCCTCTCACAGTACTCCGACATCACAGGTGAAGAGGCCATCTCACGAATTAGAGAAAAAGGGGAAAGCCTCTCTGGGGAGGTCATTGGTCACGTGAACTCAACTCCATCAGGCGGCGGTGTGGCGGAGATACTGACAAACCTCGTGCCCCTCATGAAGGACGTTGGTATACGGGCGGAGTGGTGGGTTATTGAAGGATCCGATGAGTTCTTCAATATAACAAAAGCCTTCCACAATGCACTCCAGGGAAACAAAGCTCTAAGACTCACGGAGGATATGAAGAGTATATACCTTAAGGTGAATAAGGAGAATTCGAAGGACCTCCCCGACTACTTCGACCAAGTTGTAATTCACGACCCCCAGCCCGCGGCGCTGATAGGGTTTGGAAAGAAGTCACAACCATGGCTGTGGAGATGCCACGTTGATCTAAGCGATCCAAACATCGAGTTCTGGCGTTTCTTAAGCAACTTCGTTGTGAAGTACGACAGGTACGTCTTCCACCTGCCAGAATACGTCAGGAAGGAACTCGACCCGTTGAAAACGGTGATAATGCCCCCCTCTATAGACCCGCTCAGTGAGAAGAACATAGAGCTTAGCGAAAGGGAAATTGAGAAAACACTTGGACGGTTCGACATTGATCCAGAAAGGCCAATTCTCACTCAGGTGTCACGCTTTGACCCATGGAAGGGAATATTCGACGTTATAGAGGTGTACAGGAGGATTAAAAGAAAGCTCCCCGGAGTTCAGCTTCTCCTGGTGGGGGTCATGGCAGGGGATGATCCGGAGGGATGGGTTTACTTCGAAAGGGCACTCAGGAAGATAGGAGAGGACTACAACGTCAAGGTTCTTACAAACCTCGTTGGCGTTCACGCGAGGGAGGTCAACGCCTTCCAGAGGGCGAGCGATGTGATCCTACAGATGTCAACGAGGGAGGGCTTTGGACTCTCGGTTACGGAAGCCATGTGGAAAAAGAAGCCCGTCGTTGGCAGGAGGGTAGGGGGAATCAAGTTTCAGGTTATCGATGGAAAAACTGGTTTTCTTGTGGATGACGTCGATGATGCCGTGGAGAAAACCCTTTATCTCCTAAGACACCCCGGAGTTGCCAAGGGGATGGGAGAGCTGGCCCAAAACCGCGTCAGGAGCAATTTCCTGATAACGACCCACTTAGAAAGGTATTTAGACGTTCTCACACCACTTTCAGGGAGGGATCGACATGGAGGTTAGCCACAGGGTAATGACGATGATGACCAAGCTCGGCTTCACGAAGTATGAAGTTCTCGTTTACTGGACGCTTCTCGTTTACGGACCGAGCACGGCAAAGGAAATCTCCGAGAGGAGCGGAGTGCCCTACAACAGAGTCTACGACACTATCGCATCCCTAAACGCAAGGGGCTTCGTGAGCGAGATTGACAGCTCACCAAAGGTTTACGTCGCGTATTCTCCCAGGGTCGCGTTCCTGAAGTTCAAGAAGGACGTGGACACCATCAGAGAGGAGCTCGAAAAGGAGCTCAAGCACGCTAAGACAGGTTCAGAGGAGAAGCCCGGGATATGGCGTGCCAAGGATCTCGACTCGGCGCTGGAGATGGTCATCGAATCTATGAAGAACTCATCATATGAGGTCATACTCATTGCCCCAGAGAAGTTTTTAGAAAAGCTTGAAGAGAGCATAAAAGACGAGCTCAAAAGGGGTGTAACGGTCTCCCTCTACACCGGTGAGAGCGTTGATCTATCCGATTTAGCCAAATTAGGCAACCTCTACGTCAGGAAGTTCCATCGGCTCAACCACTTTGTGGGGATGTTCGACGGCAGGGAGGTCATAGACATTCAGAACATAGGCTTCCATCCCAGAAACCCCCCGAGCTTCAAGGCGACCTATCCTGAGATAATATTCTCCCAGTATGGATTCATCAGAGAAGCCTTTAAGGAATCCGAGCTGATCCTTGAGGGAATAAAGAACCCCAACGACATCAGGTTCTTCACGACCTTTCACGCCGTTGATCTGATCAAGCGCCACGTTAACGACGGTGTTATCTACGCCAAGGTAGTGGCCAGAAACCTCTCAACGGGCGAGATTGAAGAACTGGAAGGGAGGGTCGTGGGGTATACGGTGGCCCTGGAAGAGGGCATAGACAACTTCGATTTGGAAACGGAAAAGGGAGTTGTGAAGATTGGTGGCATGTTCGCAGTCCTTGAGGATTATGAAACAACCAAGATTAGGTTAATGTTCCTTTGAGGTGAGTCTTATGGCAGAGGTTCAGCTCATTAATGTTTGGAAGGTATTTGGGGGTTTTACAGCAGTCAAGGACATGAACCTTCATGTTAAGGACAGAGAATTCATGATTCTGCTCGGGCCGAGCGGTTGTGGGAAAACAACAACGCTGAGGATGATTGCGGGCTTAGAAGAGCCGACGAAAGGCAGGATTTACATTGGGGATAGGCTTGTGGCGGATCCTGAGAAAGATGTCTTCGTCCCGCCGCGGGACAGGGATGTTGCAATGGTCTTTCAGAGCTATGCCCTCTACCCGCACATGAGTGTTTACGACAACATTGCTTTTCCACTCAAGCTCAGGAAGGTTCCTAAGAGTGAGGTTGATAAGCGTGTTAGGGAAGTTGCGGAGATGCTTGGTTTGAGTGAGCTCCTCAACAGGAAGCCGAGGGAGTTGAGTGGTGGTCAGAGGCAGCGTGTTGCTCTTGGTAGGGCAATCGTGCGGAAGCCGAGGGTTTTTCTTATGGATGAGCCTTTGAGTAATTTGGATGCTAAGCTTAGAGTGAGGATGCGGGCTGAGTTGAAGAGGCTTCAGAGGCAGCTTGGGGTTACTACGGTTTACGTGACTCACGATCAGGTTGAGGCTATGACGATGGGTGACAGGATTGCGGTTATTAATGCCGGCCAGTTGCAGCAGGTTGGTTCTCCGGAGGAGGTTTATCATAAGCCTGCTAATACTTTCGTGGCTGGGTTTATTGGTTCGCCTCCAATGAATTTTCTTGAGGGGACTCTTACTGAGGATGGGTTTGTTGATTTTGGCGAGTTCAGGCTTAAGCTCCTGCCGGACCAGTTTGAGGTTTTGAGGGAGGAGAACTTGATCGACAAGACGATAACCTTCGGCATAAGACCAGAGGA
>NZ_JALXBJ010000028.1 GCF_026991495.1 Thermococcus sp.
TACTCACCAACGAGACCGCGAGTAAGAGCATAACCATAAAGAACGTCGGCTTCGAGACGCTGAGGAATGTTACGGTTGAGAGCTCCCTTGAGTGGGTTAAGGTGACGAGCAACTTCACCCAGCTCGCCCCAAAGGAAGCCGAGAGCATAGCCCTTTACATAGCACCGCCCTCGAACCTGACCGGAACCTTCGAGGGGAGCATAAGGATAAGCGCCTCCAACCACCGCGACCTCGTAATCCCGCTCAGGATCACTGTAACGCCGAACGCTACCGGAACCCTTACCGTCATAGCGATGGATCCCAACGCGACGAGGCTGGCTGGAGCGCACGTTACGCTCTACAATGGCTACGCCCACTTCGAGGGCGATACGGATGAGAACGGCACGGTAACGTTCACCGACGTTCCAATCGGCGATTACACCCTCTTCGTCTCGGAGGAGAGCCACTACACGGTGAGCAGGACTGTAACCGTCGAGGCCGGCGTTGAAAAGAACGTGAGCGTTGTGCTGATGCCCTCGATTCTGAAGGTCGAGTGGGAGGTCGTTCCGGTAACGATACAGGACGTCTACGTAATCAAACACGAGATAGGCTACTCCACTCACGTCCCGGCGCCCGAGATAAGGAGCTACGGCGGCGACATGGAGGTCTATGTGGACTACGAGAAGCTCGCAGAGGCCGGCTTTGTGGAGTTTCACGGCCAGCTGATAGTTACGAACACCCACCCCTACGTCTCGGTCTTCAACGTCACCTTTGAGAGCAGTGGGAGCCACTACATTGACGTGGAGTTCGCGGTCAGCAGGATAGACGAGCTCAAGCCTGGTGAGAGCGTTGTCGTTCCCTACGTCGTGAGGGTCTACTACAAGCGCTCGCCGCCCATAAAGCCCTGCTTCCACGAGACCAAGACCTTCTACCTCAAGGCCGGCGTTGTGTGTGTTGAAGAGGCTGGAAAGATAACCCTGAGGGCCCAGAAGGTTCACCAGATAGTCGTCAAGCCGACCTGCGACGGCTGCTGGAAGTCCCTGGCACTGCTGGCGGGCAAAACGGCCTTCCTCTTCCTCGGAAATAAGGTGGGGGATGTTCTCGGCAAGATAGACGACACCAACGTCGCCAACACCATTGCGGGAGAGGCCCTGGGCAACCTTGAGAACATATACGACGCCTACGCCCAGATGGTCATGAACCCGACGTCCGGGAACATAGAGAACTTCGTCAAGACGTTCAACGCCGGGAAGGACAACCTGGCGGACATACTATCGGCGCCCCTCGCCTCAAATCCGGCAGTCTACTGGGCGGTTAGGCGTGAGCTAGCCTCTTACCAGCTCGCGGTCGTTAAGGACTCCAGTGGCAGGGTAACTGGCTTTGCAGTCTCGACGACCACCGCCCCGACCTACGTTTACGGCATGGGTGCGGTCTCGACGACCAACGGACAGGTGAAGGTGGACTGGAATAAAGCGGCTTCGATAGCAAACAACCTGGTCTCGCCGGTGGTTTCAAAGCTCGGCGTCGTTGGGGCGGGCCTTACAAACGGCCTCAGCCTTATAAACCTCATAGACAAGATGGTGGAGGACCTGACGCCCTACATTGCCCAGGCCGGCATAAACTGCGGCCTCTGCCTCATCCACAACGACTGCACGCCCAAGACAGAAGAGGAGCCAAAACCGCCACAGCTCATCCGCTACGGCTCCTTCGGTGGCTACAGCGGTGAGGGCTCCCTCGGAGGAGGCGGAGGCAGTGGAGAGGCCAGCGTCGGCAGGTTCACCTGTGAGGGTCTGCCAACGGTTCACAAGAAGACCTCCGGCAGCTCCAGCGGTAGTTCAGGTCTGTCCTGTCCATCCTGCTCTGCCCAGGCCTTCGGCAACGCGGGAAGCGTGGCAGGAGGGAGGGTATGCGAGGTCGTCCCGCTGGGCACACCGGGCGGAACCGTGAAGCCCCTGCAGGGCGGGGATAATCCGAGCAACACACTGCACATGTGCGTTGACCTGATCCTGACCATCGAGCAGAGGCTCACCTTCGAGAGGCAGGCCTTCAGGGCCTCGCTGAAGTTCACGAACACCAACGGCAACTACGGCCTCAGCGACATCAACGTCAGCGTGCTCTTCTTCGACAGCGAGGGCAACCCGGCCAACGACAAGTTCTTCGTCAGGCTGGATGAAGAGAGCGGTTTAGCCGGCGACACACTGCCGCCTCAGGGGCAGGCAAAAATGAGGTGGCTCATAATCCCGAAGGTAGGCGCGGCCGAGGAGTTCAGGACGCGCTACTACGTTATGGCCAACATAACCGCCAAAGTGGGCAACACGACGCTCGTCTACGAGACCTGGCCCGCTTTAATAGAGGTCGAGCCGGTTCCGCAGCTTGAACTCGACTACGTCATTCCGCCAAAGGTCTATGGAGATAACCCTTACACGCCCGAGAAGGAGCCGCCTATACCGTTCGTCTTCGGCGTCAGGGTGAGGAACGTCGGTTATGGCATAGCCAAGAACCTGCGCATAGCATCGGCCCAGCCGAAGATCGAGAGGGCCAGCTATCCGGGAGTTTACATCGACTTCAGAATCCTCGGGACGCTCGTGAACGGCAGGAAGGCCCCGAACAGCCTCACCATTGACTTCGGCGACTTAAAGCCAGGCGAAAGCTCCACAGCTGCCTGGATAATGAGCGTTGAGGTAACCGGCGACTTCACCTACTACAACGCCACCTTCAGGCACAGCGACGAGCTCGGCGGTAACGAGACCTCGCTGATTAAGGAAGTCAGAACGCACTTCCTATTTAAAGCGTTCAACGACACCGCAAAAGACGACGGCATGCTCGACTTCCTGCTCGATGACGACGGGGATGGAGTGCCGGAGGAGATACTCGACTCCAGCGGAGAGGACTACGCCGTCCTGCCGGTCAACTTCACGAAGGAAACTGGAATGGGCTTCGCCAGAATAACCCCGCTCATGAGAAGCCCGGACTGGATTTACATGAGCGTTCCTGTGACCGGTTACACGAGAGCCGTCAGGAGCGACGGGAAGGAACCGGTGGCCCAGTGGATTGACGACGGAAAACTGCACATCCTCGACCTCGGAACGGCAGAATTCTACGTCCTGAGGAGCAACAGGAAGCCTGTGCCGGTGATAAGCTACAAAGGGCCGATTATGGTTAACACAACGGTGAGCTTTGACGCTTCACTGAGCTACGACCCGGATGGAAAGGTTGTGAGGTACCTCTGGCGCATCGGCAACGAGAGCCTTGAAGGAGCGAAGCTCAACTACACCTTTACCAAGCCGGGACTCTACAACGTCACCCTGACCGTTTGGGACGACGAGGGGGCCAGCTCTTCAAAGGCAGAGGAGGTAAGGGTCTACGGCGGAACTTCCTTTGCAGCCAGCCTGAGCGTGAGCCCCGAGTGGGGTGTTGCTCCCTTCAACGTTTCAGCTTACCTCAACGTCACCAACGTCGGGGACTCCCCCGGCCTCTACAACGCCACCCTCTACCTCGATGGCAGGGCCATAGCCTGGAACGCCTCGACAATTGGGCCCGGCGAGAGCAGGGTCTTCGCCTTTACCCTTGAGATAAACGAGACCGGGGAGCACACCGTTGAGGTCAACAACCTGAGCGCGGTCGTTAAAGCTTATCTCAACGTGAGCATCGCTAAAAACGAGAGCTACACCTTTACCAGGGACTTCGGCTTCTACAACACCACCTCGTGGGAGCCCTTCAGGGAGGACTTCGGGAGCTGGAGCTCGGGGATTCTCTCCTCGATAAACGTCTCCACTGCCGGACTTGATGAGGTGCTCGGCATAACCACTGGCAACTGGAGTCTCTTAAGGTGGAGCGAGAGCCTTGACTACCGGAACTCCACGGGCCGGATTAACGCGACCTACGCGAGGAACGCGACGGTTATCGGAATAGCGGGCTTCAACTACACGACGCTCCACATTACCCAGGTTGTCAGCCTCTTCGCCAACGCGAGCAAGGAGGTCGATGTTACCCCGCCGGTTCTCGAAGTCTCACCGGGGAGCGGGATTTATGGAGAGATGTCGACCTTCAACGTTACCGCCTGCGACGAGACCAACGTTACCGTTTGGGGAAGCGCTGGAAACGAGAGCAGGGACTTCACAAAGCTCTGGGAGAACTCTACCTGCTCCATCTGGAGCGGGAGCCTACCGTTAAAGCCCGGCAACAACACCGTCGTTATACACGCGGTTGACGACTTCGGGAACACCGCCAACCTGAGCCTCTGGGTCTATCTCAACCCGAGCGCGCCGGCGATCAACATCCAGAGCCCGGTCGAGGGAGTCTACGACTCAGGAGAAATCTGGGTCAACTACACAGTCCTCGACAGTGACCTCCTCGGTGTGAGGGCCTACCTCGACGGCTCGCTCCTCTCAAGCGAGGCCAACCACTCCGAAATGGTCACCCTCGGCTACGGCTGGCACAACCTCACCGTTTACGCTTGGGATGTTAGCTACAACGTCAGCAAGAGCATCATCTTCAGGGTGAACGAGCCTCCCGAGGTCGACTTCACTTGGAGCGCCGACTACCTGACGGTAAACTTCACGGCGATCGCCAGCGACCCCGATGGGATCTCGCGCTACCTCTGGGACTTCGGTGATGGAGGGACTGCCGAAGGGCCCAACCCGGTTCACATTTACGCCCGCGGAGGACTCTACAACGTCACCCTGACGGTATGGGACGCCCACAACCTGAGCGCCAGCGTTACAAAGGTCATTGAGGTCTTCGCCAACGTAAGCCTTGCTAAAAACGAGAGCTACACCTTTACCAGGGACTTCGGCTTCTACAACACCACCTCGTGGGAGCCCTTCAGGGAGGACTTCGGGAGCTGGAGTGCCGAAGTGCTTTCCTCGATAAACGTCTCAAGGGAAGGATTTGACGAGGTCTTCAGCGTGAGCGTTGGGAACTGGAGCCTCCTAAGCAGGAGAGAGAACCTGACCATCGGCTCGCGGACGGGCTGGATCAAAGCGACCTACGCGAGGGTGGCAATCATAAGGGGGATCATTGACCACAACGTGACGACGCTCCACCTCACCCAGCTCGCCAGCCTCTTCGCCAGCGCGGGCCACGTCCCCGACTCGGAGCCACCGGAGATAAGGATACTCTATCCAACGGCCACCATATACGACACGAACGTTACGGAAGTGAAGGTCAACGTAACCGATGAATCCGGTATAGCCTGGGTGAGGGCCGAGATAGACGGTATGTCCTACAGTCTAACGCCTGCCGGAGGGCTCTGGACGGTCAATGTGAGCATAGGCGACGGGAGGCACGAGCTCACCGTCACCGCCGCGGACGTCTGGGGCAACGTCGGGAAAGCGGGTCTTAACTTCACCGTTAACACGAGCGTCAGGGTCATCAGGTTCAACGGAACCACCGTGGTCGTCGTCCCCGGGAAAGCCGAGACAAACGTGAGCGTCGAGAACGGAGGGCTCGAAGTGGAGTGGAAGTACGGGAACGCGGGCTTCTCGGAGCTCTTCTCTACCATGCCGGAGGTGAGGATAGACGAGGGACCGCACGGGAAGCCGTGGGGCATGCTAAGGGCCGGAACCTCTGTGAGGCTCGACCGCTGGAACCAGGGGAAGATCGTCGTCGGGAACTGGGTTTACAGGAGGGCCTACGCGAGGCTCAGCGTGAACGGAAGCGGCTACGCGGTGGTAATGGTGCCGAGGAAGGGCCTCAACGTCCTCAGCGTCTCCCTGAGGGTGGACGGCAGGAGGCTGTCACTCGGGAGGAGGGGAGACACCCACTACGGAATCGCGGGGGACTACGTCTACATCGTCCTCAGGGGCGTCCATGGGAGGGCCATAATAGAGGTGCACTTAGCCGGAGGCGCGGAGAAGCTGCCAGTGCCGCCCAACGAAAGGCCCCTCGCCCCAATACGAGCCGTGGAGGGACTGGACGAGGAGGAAAGGAGGAAGCCGCCGGAACACTGATTCCTTTGAATTTTCTCAGGAAAGCCCTCCACGGCGAAGGGGGGGCCGTTCCAGGGGTAGAAAACCTTTGGTTTGAGATTCTTTTTTAACTTCCCCTTCCCAATTTTCATTGGTGCTTATGAGGGTCGTTATCGTTGGAAACGGACCCGGGGGAGTTGAGCTCGCCAAAGCTCTCTCCGGGGAGTTTGAGGTCACGATAATCGAGAGGGAAAAACTGCCCTACTACAACAAGCCGATGCTGAGCCACTACATAGCCGGCTTTCTGCCCGAGGAAAAGCTCTTCCCACTTCCGATGGACTGGTACGGGAGGAAAGGGATTGATTTGCACCTCGGAACCAGCGCCCTTCTCATAGACAGGGCGAGGAACGTCCTCATGACTTCAGGGGGCGAGTTCCCCTACGGCATCTTAGTTCTGGCCACGGGAGCGAGGGCGAGGGAACCCGTCGTTCCGGGGAAGGAATATCTACTCACCCTGAGGACACTAAGCGATGCCAAGAGGATAAGGGAAGGGCTGGAGGAAGAGGGGGAGATGCTGACCTCCTCCCCGCCGTGAACGGCGAGGGTTCCAACGAGGAACCCCCTAACCCAAGGGCGGAGAGGTTCGAGGGGTCTCATTAAAACCCGCTAAAAAGCGGGTCTTCGACCCCTCTGGCCCGGTCTTAGGCCAATTACCCCTCCTCTGAGCGTAAAACCCGCTCAGACTCGGGGTTATCGTTTTTGCCACCTTCTTCAAGATATTGAAAGCACCAACCAAGTCAGCATTAAACACAAGCCCCGTCACGGGACACTTAAACAAACCACGAACAAAACGAGCCCCCTCGTGGGGCTTCCCGCAAACGGGACAAGTTTTCGAAGTGAAAGCCTCATCAACGACTTCAACGAGGATACCATACTCTCCCGCAACTTCCCTGAGTCGCTGAATCACCGTGTTAAACCGCCACACGTGGGAGAGGAGAAAATTCTGCCTCGCTCCCTTATCAGAGTTTCTACTGATGCCCTTGGGATAACCAACGACAATTCTGCTAACGCCCAATTGATAAAGCCTTTCGAGGGTTTGCCTTACCGCCGTGTTAATGTAGTGCCTCGCTTGGAGTTTAGCCTTCTCGTGCAGTCTTCTGAGTTTCCTACTCGTTCTTGCTCCACTCTTGTTGAGTTTTGACTGGTAGTCAGCGATGACCTTCCTAAAGTAGAAGTCAATGGCTTTCAACGGTCTTCCATTCACGAGAAAGCTTTCACCGTTCTCGACATAAACGGCCATTAAATTATTCACTCCCAAGTCAATTCCCGCTGAAAGGTTGCCCAAAGGCTGTCTTGGAACGCTTACCCATTCACCATTGATTAGCTTCTCCTCCACCGTGATGCTAACGTGAGCGAACCATTTTCGCTTAACGGGGTCGTAAGTTATTTCTAATCTTCCTTGCTTGCCCTTCAAGTGTATTCTGCCTTTAAACTGGATTTCTAATCGTTTGAATTTTCCAAGGCCTTTGAGGATTAGCTTATTCCCATTAATCTTGTATTGGTCGTTTCTAAGGACGATTAATGGCCTCCGTTTTCCATTGTTCTTCAAATAGTTTGGTGGTTTGGGTTTGAACCATTCTGGTAGTTCTCTGTTCCTCTTGTTCCTTAAGAGTGAGAAGAAGCTCCTCCAAGCTTCGGCGTTCTTCCTACAAATTTGCTGAACGGTTGCGGAACCG
>NZ_JALXBJ010000029.1 GCF_026991495.1 Thermococcus sp.
TTCGCTGAGGGCTTTGGCAACTGCGCCACCTATCGTTCCTGCACCTATCACGGCAACCCTCATTCCAACACCTCATCCATCAACGCTCACTTCCAAAATAAACCTGCCCTTTAACCACCTGTCAATCTGACAGAAAACGAAGAAAATACGGCCTAGAGTTGTCGGTGTGACAGCTGCCTCTCAAGCTCCCTCAGGACTTCGAACTGTTCGCGCGCCTCAACGGCGCCGGGCCTTATTGAGCGAACCCTTCTCAGCGCTTCCCTGAGCGAAAGTCCCTTCGAGTAAATAAGCCAGGCGGTGGCGACGGTTCCACTTCTCCCGAGGCCGCCGAAGCAGTGGATTAAGACCCTCTTTCCCTCGTGCACATTCCTCTCGATCCAGCGGAGGATTTCGAGGAGCTGGTCTAAGCTTGGAGCGGTGAAATCAGGAATCGGGCTGTGTAGAACCTCTACCCCTCTTTTCCCCCATTCGTCGAGCGAGTAGGGCAGCTCGTAGTCCTCGACGAGGACAACGACTGCGTCGAAGTCTTCGGCAACTTCGTCGAGCTCGACATCGCTCGGCATCCGCGAGAAGGCCACTTTTTCGTCCACAAACCTTGCCGACGGCCACATGTTAATCCCCCGAATTTTTTGGCTCTGAATAATTTAAGGTTGCTCCCAGACCAGGGTTTTCTCTCCCCCGGAAGAGGCGAGAAGGTTTCCTTTTTCGTCGAAGACCCAGGCACCACCCGGCGGATAGCTGTTTACGATGAAGGCCTTAGCGTTGAGGAGTTTAACTCGCCCGGCCATCGCCTCAACGTCCTCCTCGTTTGGCTCGCCGTAGTCGGGCGAGTACTCCATCGGCACGAAGAGATAGGCCGGCCTTTTCCTCCTCACCCACTTCAAAATACGCCTGTTGTAGAGGTCGCCGCAGATGATTATCGCCACCTTTCCAAACTCAGTTTTAGCTGTTCTAACGGTGTTGCCGGTGCAGAACTTGTAGGGCTCCTGAAACTTGCGGTGCTTGAGGAGAACTTCTCCGTGTCTCCCGATTAAAAGCGCGGAGTTGTAAACGCAGTCTTTGTAGGGCTCAAGGAGGCCGAAAATGACGTAAACACCGGCTTTTCTCGCGAGTTCACTTACGCGTTCAACTATCTCACCGTAGAGTTCCGCCCCGCTGAAGTCCCACTCCTCGAAGCCCGTCAAACAGTATTCCGGAAAGACCACGAAGTCCGGATTATGGGCCAAGGCCTCCTTGAAGCGCCTCTCGAACTCGGCCCAGTTGGCGCTGAAGTCGCCAGTCTTAACGTGCATTGGGACTAAAGCCACCCTCATTCCCAAACCTCCAGCCTTTCAGAGGGCCGGAAATCTTCCTGACGAATCCCTCCGGCAAATCGTCGGGTTCTGGTATCCCGTTAAATTCTTCAGGAGGTTGTCGAGCACGTAAAGAGCCCATTAAAAGGCTCCCCTCGTTTTTCCAGCAGCCCCAGGGAGCGTACAGAGAGGCGAACAGATTGAGGACGAGCATAACCGCCAGGATCTCGGCGAGGTTTTTCCTTCTCGTCCGTACCACCAGCTCATGTTGACTGTAAAATTTTAAAACCCTTGTCATGGATCGTTAGGGAGTTGTTAAAACAAAAAGGTGATATTTTGATGAGAACCTACTCCTTGGGTGGTGAGACGGTTCCAACTGCGCTTGCCGGGAATTTAGTTACTGGAAGCGTTCACGATGGGAGGAACTACAGGATAATGCTAGCAAGGATTAACGGAGAGGAAATCATTAAGACCCGCTTTTTGACTGGAGAAAACGACTGGGAAGGCCACAGTATAGCAAAACTCAAAGACGGCTACCTAATCGTCGGTGCCTGTGAGGGAAGGGCAAATCCCGATGGAGGGGACGGCTGGAAGGCCTATGTCGCGAGGCTGGACGATGGTCTGAACGCAATCTGGGAGAGAAAGCTAAGAATCCTCGGCAACGAGGCCGTTCACTCTCTCCTGCCGGCTGATGATTGTGCCTTCATAGCGGGCGAGACTGCCAACGGGAAGGGCAGGGGCTTCTTCATTGGAAGAATCACTGGGGACAGCGAAGTCCTCTGGCTCAGGAAACTTGGCCCCTGGGACGATGCCGTGATTTCTGGCTTGGTTGAGCGCGATGGAAGGCTTATCCTCGTCGGAAGCCTGAAGGAGGAGAAGTGGAAGGTTAAAGCGTTCGAGTTCAACGGAGATGGAAAACTGATGAAAGAAAGAGAGCTCGCTGAGGGAATAGCCCTAACGGCCGTTGAAATGGATGGAAAGATAATCTTAGGCGGCTATAAAGGGAGCGACCTCTGGGTCTGGAGCGAGGACTGGAAGCTAACGCTCCCAAACGGCACGGTGACCTCTCTCCTGCCAGTTGAGAACGGCCTCCTCGTCGGGGGCGAAGTTGAAGGGAAGGCGACGGTACTTAAGCTCGACCCGAAAGGAGGAACCATCTGGAAGAGGGAGCTCTGGGAGCGCGGCTGGGTTGAGGTTTTGGGGAAGGGGATTGCACTCGGGGTTAAGGAGGAAGAGGGGAAGACGGTTATGGTCGTTGAAAGGTTTTAAAAGAGACCGCTTCAGGGAGCACGTCTGGAGCGATGGGAGATACGTGGACGAGCTGATATACGAGCGTTTCAAGGATTAATCCAGCTAAATGTTACCTCCTACCCTTCAAAAGCCTCAGACCAAGGTAAACGACGCCGAGCATTGCGATGGCCACTCCGGTACCTAAGATAAGGCTTTCGTTCGAGTAAACCCCCGTTAGGTACCCACCGATTGAGATGAGCCCGTCCCGAAGAAGAACCAGCGGTAAAACCGCTAAGAGGGCAGTTGTCCCGACTATAACCCCTCTGGCTTTCTCGTACTTTATGTAGGCCCAGGGAACCATGTCATCGAGCCAGTGGATTGCCATAACGACGAGAAGGCTCTTCGTGTATAGGTAAGCAAGCCCAAGGACGAAACCAACCAGCGTGTTTGATATCAGCACGTTCCAGTTCCTGTTGGGATGGGAGAACCTGTGCCCGATGCCGAAGAAAAGCGAAAGCGCAATAAGGCCTGCAAATGGGTTCCAGAGCGAGAGGAGGCCAAGGAAGACGTAGCGGAAGACAATCTCTTCTGGAAGGGCGGCGCTTATTATCTGGAGGAGTGCCGCATCTTTGAAGCCCATGCTTTTAACAAGTTTAACCCCCTCGTCATTAATCTCGGGGCTTTTCGCTTTTCCGAGTTCAAAAACAGCCGGGAGGAAGGTCAGGACGCTCAAGGACAGGAAGAGCAGGAAGTACTCAACTGGAAAGCTCCAGCGGACGAAGTAGAGTTCCGGGTACAGGAGGGTTATGAGCACTGCGAAAACGACTGTAAATATTGACATCGCCACCCAGTAGCCTTCAATATCTCCAAAACGCCTCTGGAAGGGCCTTATAAAGCCGCTGAGATAGAGCCCGTGCGTTATGTAGAGCAGGAACGCTAAGATGAAGGCAGTTAGGGGATTCATAGGCATCCCATCGAGTATCCTCGGCTTCCTTAAAAACCCTCTACCCTTCACCAATCGTTACGAGTCGGAACCGGTTGAGGGTTAAAAAGGGTCAGCGGTTACGCTCAGACCTTAGCTCACTTCCTAAAATCCCCGCAAGGTTCGCCGACGAGTGGAAGGTGAAGGCCGTGAGAAGAGAACCGCTGAGCGCGAAGAGGTAACCAGCGATAAGTCCCATGAGGAGAGCTCCGCCCGCTACATAGGCCTTCCCGATGGAAGTTCCCTCGAGGGCCATCCAGTGCGGGAGGGCGAAGAGAAGGGCAGAAAATCCAACCGCGCCCCAGAACTGGCCGTGGATTAGGAGGTAGCCCTCGACCAGCGCCCTGTTGAGGCTCTCCTCGGCGAAGGGAGCGAGGATGAGGAGAAGTAAGGCCCTCCAGAGAAAACCATCGGGAAGAAACTCCGGCATCTCGACCCTTCCCCCCAGGAACTTTTCCCCGAGGTTTAACGCCAGAGAAACGGAAAATCCAATCGCTATTGACTGAGGAAGGTAAGCCAATCCAAAGCTGACTGGAATTCTGAGGAGAGAAATCAAGGTGAGCGACAGGGTTAGGAAAGCCCCCTGAATTCCGGCACCTGCGAAGTCCTTTCCCCTCTTCGCTAAGAGCGGTCCAAGGCTTGAGGAAGGCAGGAAGACAACCAGCCAGAGGAGGAAAGCGTACAGATATTCAATCACCGCCCACCACCTCGCGGAGGATTCTCATAGCTTTCTCCAGTTCTTCCGTTCCCCTCTCGCTCAGCTCAACGAACTTCCTCGGTCTTTTGCCGAAGCCGTAGTAGGTTTTTACAATTCCGGCCTTTTCGAGGGCTTTGAGGTGGAAGTCGAGGTTTCCTGGGGTTAGCTTCAGGGCCTTGGCGAGCTCGATAAAGGTCGTCCTCTCTCGGGAGAGGAGGTAGAGGGCTATTGCCAACCTCGTCGGGTTCCCGAGCGGTGAGTTTGAAAGCTCTCTGAGCTTCTCAGCTCTCATCTCACTCCCTCATGGCCCTTCTTATGTGGAGGAAAGCCGCGAAGGAGAAGGCGGAGGAGATTACCATGACAGCGAAGGCCATCTCCTGAACCGGAAGCTTACCGGCTAAGTAGGCTGAGGAGAGGATTATGGAACCTGCCAGCACCATCTCGGACTGTACCCTGCGGTAAAACGATAAATCAACTGCCACCATGAGAAAAAGCGCGAGGCCGACGAAGAGGAGCATTCCCTTTCCACCCGTGCCGTAGAGATAGCTCGCCACGAAAAAGGCCGTAAACCACGCGAGAACCTGAGAGACCGCGTAAAAGGGCTTCTTCTCACGCCTCCTCCCGAGGACGCGCTCTATGGCCTCGACCTTCCCGAAAACGCGGGTGTTCTCTATCAGGAACCACGCGACGAAGAGGAGCGAGATAATTGTCGAGACGTAATCCCACTCCAGTCCAGCGTACTTAACCAGTATCAGGTCAAGGAGGTACATGAAGGAAATCGCAAAGCTCCAGAAGATGAACGGAAAAGCTAAGTAAACCCTCTTGGCTAAGTTCAGCTCGTCTTCAACGGCCTTGAGGGCCTCCGCAAGCTCCTCAACTTTCTCCATGCCCACCACCGTTCCAACTTCGCGCTCCACCTATTTATAACCCGCTGGAAGTTTGGAAAACAGAGCTAAGCTTTTAACGTCCCGCTCATATCTGCCCCCATGAACCGCCGCCTCTACCGCCTGCACCTCCTAACTTCAGCCCTCAGAACCGCAGGCGATGCCATCGAGAGCGTTGCCCTGCCCTGGAGCCTCCTTCAGAGTACAGGCTCGCTTGTGAGCATAGGTGGCTACGCCCTCTTCACGCACCTGCCGTGGGTCATCCTTCCTCCCCTCCTCGGGAGAACCCTCGATAAAACTAAGAAGAAAGTTCGACTGGCGTTCTTAGCTTTGCTCATTCAGGCCTTTTTAGCAGTCCTCATAATCCCGCTATCCCGTAACGTCTGGGCATTCTACCTCCTTGTTTCGGCCATCTCGGCCCTCGACATCCTCCACCGCTACTACGGCTTCTCCCTCATAGCGTCAATAACATCCGAGGAAAGTGAACTCCAGAGGCTGAACGCGACGCTGGCAACCGTCGGAAACGCGGTCTCGCTGGTGGCCTTTCCAGTCGTGGGGGTTTTAGCGTACTGCTTCGGGATTAAAGCGATGCTCCTCGATGCGGTTCTCCTTCTCATTGGGGCCGTGAGCCTGCTCCCTTACCTCGGCCTTGCGATCACACCGGAGCGTACAGGTGAGACTAAGGCAGCTAACAGGCCTTCTATCTTCAGTAGAAAACTAATCCTCGGTGTTTTAGCCTCGGTGCTCCTCTTCAACTTCGCCCTTGGCTCCTTCAGGATTTTTGTCTTCGCCTCGCTGAGGACGCTTAGCAGGGGGGAGGTTCTCTACGGCGTCCTTCAGTCCCTCACGACGGCTGGAAGCCTCGCGGCGGTGGCCGGGCTGACTTACGTAGCTATCAGAAAACGGGCAGGATTGGAAAGACCACTTATAGCAGGGATGCTCCTCCAAAGTGGGGCGCTACTCCTCGTGGGGATTCCGGCAGTGGTGGTGCTCTTCCCGGCGGTTCTCTTGGTGGGCCTCGGCGGTGAACTCCTCAACGTCTCCTTCGACAGCCTGATGCAGAAGTTCATCCCTCTGGAGAGCCTTGGAACTGCGAGGGGCATCTTTGACGCACTCGCGACGCTGGTAATCCCTCTCTCGCAGTTAGCTTTTGCGTGGGCGATTGAGAAGAGCGGTGAAATCCCAGTTTTTGCAATTGTGGCGTTCTCCCTTGCGCTGGCTGCTTCCTTCATTCTTAAGGAATCCCTCGGAGACGCAAAAGCATAAAATCCCGGGCATCGACATACCTGCCAGGTGAAAAACAATGAACCCAACCATCCGCGAGGCCACACCTGGGGACAGACCCTTCATAGAGGAGATTGCAAGGCTGACGTGGGGCGGTGAAGACTATTTAGCGAGGGTATTTGACGACTGGGTAAAAGAGGGGAACTTCTACGTCCTTGAGCTTGAGGGAAAAGTAATCGGAACGGCAAAGATGACGCTTTTGCCTGGCAAAGTTGGCTGGCTTGAAGGGCTTCGCGTTCATCCAGACTACCGCGGAAGGGGCTACGGAAGGCTTTTGCACCGCTTTATGCTCAACCTCGGCGAGAATCTCGCCCAGGAAGGCAGAATTGAGGCCCTTGAGTTCGCGACCTACTTCCTTAACAGGGAGAGTATAGCGATGGCCAGAAAGGATGGCTTCTCCGTGATGGCGAGGTTCTTCGACCTCGGCGCGAGGGTAGAGGACTTCCAACCGGAGGAGCCAGAGCCGGCTGAGATTGGGATGGAGGATCTAACCCTCGGAATAATCCCGTTAGGCTGGAAGTTCGTTCACAGGAGCGGGGAAGCCCTAAGGTGGCTCAGAGAGAAGGGGGAAGCCTATGAAGTTAGCGGCTTCAAGTTCCTCGCCACAAAAAACGGTGCAACCTTCACGCCGCTCTCAACCGGCTTGGGATGCATAAGGGCCGTGCTTCCGGCCATGGCTTGGGTGGCGAGGGGGCGGGATAGGG
>NZ_JALXBJ010000030.1 GCF_026991495.1 Thermococcus sp.
TGTAGGAGAAGTTGATGTTCTTCTCACCATTAGCCGGAATCCTGCCCTCTAAACCATCAATCCTCTTGATTACTGCCCTATTCCCATCCTCAACAAAACCAACCAGCGATAAAGCAGTATTCTCAAAGTTCCTAACCTCAACAGTAAAGTAAACCGTCCCCCCACCAGCAACTTCCCTCGGGAAAACTTTGAGTGCTGCCCCAAAAATCTGATAGTTGTGGCTGACTCTGATGGTGCCGTTTATGCTGTTTGAACCGCCCCCACCGTTCACACGTGGGGCGGAAGCTCCTGTCCCGATGAAGGTTCCCAAGCTGGAGGCGGCTTCGCCCCCCAGCCGCGAGCTGTAAGCCGTTATCCTGTATGAATGTGTTCCAGCCTCGGCGAACCACCTCATGCTGAAGGTTTTAGTGGAGTCCGGGCCTATAGTACCCGAGGTTTCCCCCACCGGCTGCCCGTCTATGTAGAGCATGAGGTTAACACTACTGCTCAAGTGGTAAGCACTCTGAACCGTTACGTGAAAGGTCACGGTTTCGCCCTCCTTAGGAAGGTCCGGACTGAATTTAGCGTCGAGAATCCTCAACGAGCCAACAGGAGAGGGAGGGGAAGGTATAAGAACCTCCCCGTTATCACTCTCACTGTAGTTGAAGAACCTGAATATGCCGAAGTACTCGTAACTGCCAGGGCGGGAGTAGTCAACGGTGCCGAGGTAGACCGTCCTGTTGTCGCTTGGCGCGAGGGCCACGTGGGTGACGTTTATCTGCTTCACCGTCAGGTAGTTCCCATCGGGCACCTCGGAGTACAGGCTTATCACCCCCGAAACCGGAAGTTCGTTGGAGTTGTAGAGCTGGGCCTCGTAGCGTACTCTGCTTCCAGCTCTGACCGCCTTAATGGTGAAGTTGACGTTCGCGGGGTTGATGGGGGAGACCCTGTAGAGGTCTTCATGGTAAAAGGCCAGGGCGTCCCTTATGAGGCTTCCGGTGGGCAGGTAAGAGGCGGAAGAGTTCCCGGAGCGGGGGCCGATCTTCCCGCCGGTCGGGACGGCGCCGCCCGGTGATTCCCCGGGCCCGTACCTCACGCTGACGAAGCCGCCCACCTTGAAGCTGGGGGAGTCATCCGGGATCGAGAAATCCCCGCTTTCCCAGACCCCTGGGCCAGAGTAGAGGATGCCGGGACTGAGGTAGTACCTCCTGTCCCCGGAGGAGATCGTGACGTTCTGCACCATAACGGCGCTCCCGTGAACGGTGTAGTGAACTAAGACCCTGTAGAAGATCCTGTCATAGGAGTAGCCCGAGACCGTGACCTCAACTCTGTCCACCGTCAGGTAGGGAGCCGAGCCTAAGGACAGGGAGGGGAGGTCGAGGTAATACGGCACCGGAGCGTTGCTCGAATGCGAGCTTGAGATTAGCCGCACCGTCATGAGCCTCCCGAGCTCCAAGATCTCCTGGGAGGCCACATCCCACATCTCGTCCGTGGAGTAGCCGTCGCTGATGGCCGCCGCGAGGGTGTAGAGGCGTGAAAGCTCACGGTAAGCATCGAGGGCGTTCGGCCAGTAGTAGATCTCCACGACCCTTCCGTTGGAGGTGTAGGAGACAGTCCTGAAGGCAATCCCTCCATTGGGGTAGTAGACCTCGGCCGACTCGGTTAGGAGGTGGTAGAGCTCCTTCCTCATGTCCTTCACTGAGCTGAGAAATGCCCCAGAGTTTCTGCCGCTGATGGCGCTGGCCACCGAACGGTAGGAACCGATGTAGGGGTTTACGGCTTCCTCACCCGCGGTCGGAGGGCTCCTCAGGTCCCTCCACCATCCCTTCTTAATGGCCCACGCTTCGTAGGACGCGTACTTCCACCCCACGCTGATGAAGGCCTTTGCGAAGCTGTCGAGGAAGTACTTCATGTTGAAGCCGCCCTCGATGTGGTTCCTCTGCTCTGCTATGTACTCCTGCAGCGCCCTGATCTCCTCGTCCGTCCAGCCGGCGCTCCTGAGCTCGGAGACGGTCTCGTTGGGGAGCCCCTTCGAGGCTATCTCATCGGCCATCTCCCTCAGCTCATCCTCGGAGTAGTAGAGCTTAACCCCTGACTTCTCAAGCTCAACGAGGGCTTTCCAGATGCCGGCGGATATGTTCGCGGCGTTTTCTTCGCCCGCCCTTGAGTTCAGAACCAGCTCAGAGGCCGTGGACTCCGACGGGGAGTCGTTCAGCTGAACCACGAGCTGGCCTTCCCTGATGAGTATCTCCCAGAAGCTCTGGTACGGGCCGTTCTGCTGCGTACCGTTTACCTGGGTCGCCGCGACGCCCCCGACGTTGAGGAGCGCCCCGACTATCAGCACCACAGGCAGTAACGCTGCAACTTTCACGTCGTACCACCAAATAATATTTGACGTTGAACTTTTTAAGGTTTTTCTGTTCAGATTTTGTACACTACCGTTAGTAGTGTGCAAAAAACGGAGGGCCGTGCACGGATGAACCAGCGGCTGTTTTGCTGGAGTGAATGGGCATCTTTCACCTCACCCTGAACCTAAGCAGGGCAGCCAAACCACCTAAGGCCTTCAGCTTTTCACCGCCCTCGTGCTCAGAACTGACAACTATCACTTCACCGCGCGAGTAGCGAACCGCGTCCATCAGCTCCTCGATCTTCTCCCTGTGCTCGCCCTTGAGGAGCTCATCGAGCACCAAAAGCGTCTCGACGGCGCCGTAGTTAACCGCTTCCTCTGCCTCTCTGAGACCGTAGACAGCTAATCCGTTGTTTTTGGCTATGTTCTCGAGAACCTTCTCAACCAGCTGAATCTCTTTCGCAACCCTGTTCTCGTGGTAGACCCTCTCCACCGTTCCGCGCTTTATGACCTCGTAGATTCCTGTTCTACCTGTCACGCTGGTGTCCTCTATGACGACCCTCTTGGAAAGCTCCGGGTACTTCTCCTTCAGGAACTTGTAGAAGTCCTCCTTGACGAAGCCGGGGCCGGCAACGATTGCCTTCTCAACTCTCTCGCGCCCCATAACCTTCTCCATGGTCTTTGCAACGTCGTGGAAGAACCGCTTTTCTTCACTCTCGCGGTCGGTGTTGTAGCGCTTCCCGCCGAGGTTGTAGCGTATGCTGTTGAGAATCTCCACTCCGTACTCCCTCACGAGGGCCATGTCAGCTTCTCCCTCGTCGATGACAACTATCATAACCCTGGCCCTTTTGGAGGCCTCTACAGCCTCCTTCAGGCGCTCTATGTGGTGCTCCTTCCAGCGGGGCTTTTGAATGGTAACGACGGTTCCCTCCTCGACGGTTATCGTGTGGTATTTTCCGAGGGGAACGTCCTCCCTGCTCGCGTAGACTATCGGGCCGGTAACGCGCACCTGATTCGCGAACTTGTGGAAGTTTATCTTTTCCGCTTTAACGCCGAGGAAAACCGGGATTACCTCGACCTTCTCGGCCCTCAGAGAATCGCTCCTCTGGGCCTGCTTGCGGAGGGTTTTGGCGTAAACTACATCTCCGGGGTCGATTATGTGGTAGAGGTGCCAGAGGTCGTCAAGCGTCTCGGCCTTGACCTTTACCTTGCCCTCCTTGGGCTTCTCCTCGATTATCTGCATGTTCTTCACCTCAAAGGTCCCTGTAAACATTCTCTCTGTGGCCTATCTTAACCACGTAAACGGCCTTAGAGGATTCGTCAACGCTGTAAATGATCCTATAATCTCCAACCCGGATACGGTAGAAAGGATAGCCCCTTAATTTTTTGTATTGCATTGACCACGGGTTCTCCCTAAGTTTGAGCAGGGATTCCTTTATCCTCGCCCTGTCTTTAGGAGATAGGTTTCTCAAAAATTTCAGGTTTTTCCGGGATAGCACTACCTCATAGCTCATCGAGGATCTCCTCTAGGCGAACCCCATTCCTCTTGGTCTCTTCCAGCTCCTCTAGAAGCTCCTGCAGTTCCTTCTTGTCCACCTCAAAGTATCCAGCGAAATTGTCAATCTTGGAGTTCAGTACCCTGAGTTCTTCCTTGATTTCCCTCAGTTCCTGAAGAATAACCTGCTCGACGTTTTCCATGACCCTCCCCACTCTTCTTTTATGTGGACAGCTCATAAAATTTTTGGAGCCCTTCATTCTCACTCTCTAAAGTGAAAAAAACAGGAGTCAGATGAGCTCCCTCTCGGTCTTGGTTAGCCTCTTAGCCCCGTTCTCGGTGATGACGATGGTGTCCTCTATGCGAACTCCACCGAACTTCGGGATGTAGATGCCGGGTTCAACCGTTATCACCATGCCCGGTTTGAGAACGGTCTCGTCCCTCTGGCTCACGCCGGGCCACTCGTGTATCTCAAGGCCGACGCCGTGACCGGTTGAGTGGATGAAGTAGTCGCCGTAGCCGTACTCCGCTATAACATCCCTGACTATGGTGTCGAGCTCTTTGGCCGTAATCCCTGGTTTAGCTTCCTCAACGCCCTTCCTCTGGGCCTCCAAAACAATCTCATAAATTTCCCTCTGCTTTTCGTTCGGCGAACCCACAACGATTGTTCTCGTCATGTCGGAGTTGTAGTGCCCATAGAGAGCGCCCTCGTCGATAACAACCAAATCCCCCCGTTCTATCCTCTTGTCGCTCGCTATCCCGTGGGGTAAAGCCGAACGAGAGCCACTCGCGATTATCGTGTCGAAGGCCGGCTTTTCGGCGCCGTTCATCTTCATGGCATACTCCATCTTTGCCGCTATCTCCCTCTCGCGCCTGCCCTCGCTTATCTCCTCCAAAGCGACCATCATCGCCTGGTCTGCTATCCTACAAGCGGCTTCAATGACCTTAAGCTCTTCGGGAGTTTTGATTATGCGGAGCTCCTTGATGACGTCATCAACAGGAGTGAAATCTTCAACGTTGGCCTTCTCCTTCAGCGTCTGTATTGTTGAAAAGCTCGTTCTTCCCTCGATGCCGAGTTTCCTGAGCTTGAAGGACGAAAGTCTCTTGTAGAGCTCCTTTCCGGTTTTGAACTTCTCAACTGGAACCTTTGAGGTCTCCTTGGCTTCCTCGTATTCTAACTCGGGGACTATGAAGGTTGCATCGTCAGGCGTTACAACGAGGTAGCCGCCGAGAACCGGCGAAGAGCCCGTGAAGTAGAAAAGGTTGGGCTTGTGGGTTATCAAAATTCCGTCGAGCTCCTTCTCGGCTATGAAACTCCTCAACCTTTCGATCCTCATCCATATCACCTGGCGAAGGTTTGAGCCGGGGGATAAAACCCTTTCGACGGAAAAGTTTTATACCAGGGGGTCTATTTAAGACGGTTGAAATCATGTACAGGAGGATAGACGAGTTCCTAGACTCAGAGGTCTCCATCAAAAAAGGGGAAGCGCCGAGGAAGAGAAAGAAACGCCTTAAGGAGACCAGTTTGGATTCTTTCCTCCCGGAGGAGCACGTTGAGTACTTCAGGCAGCTCCGCATTGGCTCGAAGAAGATGAGGAACGCTAAGATCGAGGGGCTATAGGCTTTCCGCTACTACAGCTTTCTCCCCAACCCTGAAAACGAAGGCCCTCCTATGGCCCCTGAGACCGGCTTCAATCCTCCTCCTCAGTCTCCAGTACTCTTTCTGGGGGACGCTCACCTTGAGGGTCGCCCTCCCGAAGCCCTCCTTCCTCAGAAAGTCGTTTATCCTGATGGGGTGAAAGGGCAGAACGCCGACAACGCGGTAGGTTCTCTTGAGGTAGGGGCTCCTAAGTTCTTCATCTCCCGTCGCCAGGACTCGCCTCTTCTCGCGCAGGAGCATCCTAACTTCGGAGGGGAGGATGTGGAAGAGCTCGTTTATCAAGTCCGCGTAGTCTATGCTTTGAGGTATCTCGTAGAGGTATTCGCCCGGTTCTGTCACCCATTCCACGATGTTCTCCAAGCTTTGATCGCTCTCAAGCCTGACCCCTGCTGGAAGGATTACCGCGCTCCTCTCGGCCTTCGCGAGTGGCTCGGTGTAGAAGGCGAGCCTGTTCAAGGCCCCGAAGAGGTCTACGTACTCAAATTCCCCCTTCCAGGGAACCTTCTCGCGCCTCATCTGTGGGGGCAGGTCGAAGATGAAGGCATCGGTTTTCTTTGAGTACGCATCGTAAACCTTCAACGGGCTCGGGAGTAGGTCTTCAAGCTTTCTCTCCGGCATCTCAGGGGGCCGAGCGGGGTCCGAGAAGATTACCTCCGCATTGACCCTTTCGACGGTCTCAGGCGCGAGGGAGTCGGCGTTTATGAACTCGATGTTTCCCACGCCGTACCTCTCGGCGTTCCGCTTTGCGAACTCAATTTTTAGGGGGTCTATATCGATTCCATAAGCTCTCTCAACCTCCATCGCGTAGAAGATGAGCTGTATCCCTATTCCGCAGGAGACGTCGGCGATGCTTCTGATTCCAAGCTCTCCAAGCCTCTCGGCCCTGTACTTAGCTACGGCTTCGTGGGTTGCGTAGCGGAGACCCTCCAAGTCCATCCAGAGGTCACCGCGCGAGAACTTGTCCCTCGCCTTTATCCTCGCCCGGGCTATCTCCACTATCAGCTCCCAGTTCTCCCCGAGCCTCGCGCGGAGCTTCCCCTCGTCGAGACCCCGCTTTATCATCTCGACCGCCGCGGCCACGAGTTCGTCCGTCACTCCCTCAAGTGCCATCAATGATGACTCCCTAAGAGCTTTAAAAACCTCTCGATGGCAAGAGCTTAAAAGGGGGAGGCGGTACCCTCTAAGGGTGGGAATATGCGCTTTAATTGGAGGCTGTTGATCTTCGTTCTGATAGCCATCGGGATGATGGGGTCATCAACGTGGTACGCCTATCACGTGGCCGTAAAGCCGGCCCTCCAGGACTACATAGGCGACGAGGTCTGGTACGTCCCGTCGAGCAGGAACGTTCTCCACAGGCTCGGCATGGATCCCCACTACGTCCACGACGGCTACGAAGGGGTCAACGTGATCTTCAAAGACGAGACCGCCAAGCTCAAATACCAGTACATCGTAAATGAGGCCCTCTCCGAGTACGGTGG
>NZ_JALXBJ010000031.1 GCF_026991495.1 Thermococcus sp.
CCGATAAACTCCGGCTCGGGCTTCACGCGGAGGACTGCCCTCCTTACGAAGCGCGTGTCGAGGAAGTAGAAGCCGTGATATTTATCGGTCATGTTGCCCTCTTCGTCGGTCAGGGCGAAGGCCCCGTTGTTTGAGAGGGTCACGCGCATTCTACTCACCGGTGATGAGTCTCACTTCTGATCTCTCGGCAAGGTTGACCGCCTTAACTCCCCACAGCCTCGCCACGAACCTCAGCTCCTCGCGGTAGTCGCCGGGAACTAAGGAGAGGTGGTTGGCCCCCATAGCGGAGATAAAGCTTTCCTTGTCGAGGGGGTTCCTTATCGCTGTGTGGGGCCACTGCTTGCCCCACTTGAGCTTTGACTCGATTTCCTCGGTTATCTCAACTCCCTCAGCTAAGAAGTAGAGCAGGAAGTACTCACCTCCCTTCCTCACGAGCCTCGCAACGGTGAAGGTCGCCTTGGGAGTCCTGTAAGTTAAAGCCCCTCCGCTCGCCCCCTGACACTGGCCCTGTACCGTCGTCGCCCTGAGGTTCTCCTCGGGGTTCTCGCTTAGTCTCGCGTAGTAGAGGGAAGAGGCACCGCAGTTCGCTATCATCACCATCTCGTCGTCCACGTACTTTATGTCACCGAAGAGCGGTGGCTTCCCGCTCAGGTAGAAGAGCAGAGCGGAGCTTATCGTTCCCTTGACGTCTCCCTCGCACGTGGCGGGAATGATATCTTTCTCGCCCTCAGCATCGAGGTTGAAGGGGAAGAGAGCGGGGATCAGGCAGGCGGTGACGCCGTAAACCTCGCTCAGCTCGGGCTGGCACTTTATCGAGACAGCTGAAACGCTCCTATGCTCTTTAAAGCTCTCCTTTGAGGCGAGGTAGAGGGCTATCTGCTTCTTTAGAACCTCGGGGGTGAGCATCTTCCCGTCAAAGACCACCCTGCTCTTTGACGTCAGCCAGCGGTAGAAGCCTTCAACGCGCGAGCCTTCCTTCAGCAGTTCCTCGGCCTTCTTCACCAGCACGTACTGGTCGAGCATGATGAAGTCTCCGACGAACCTCTTCAACCTCGGGAGGTCGTCCATGAGGTGCTCCATCCCGAGGGTGTAGGGGGCGCCCCAGAGGAGTATTGACCTCTTCGAGAGCTCATCAATGGCCTCAACGGCCCTCGCCCAGGCCTTTACCATCTCGACGTCCCCCTTGAGGCGGGTGTGGTTGAGCGCGTAGTCGTTGACGGCGCTCTCCCAGAGAGAGGCTCCAACTGAGGTCACGCACGTCGTGCCTGCCCAAGCCGGGTCGTCGTCCGCGTAGAGGAGGAGTGGCCTCTTCGCTTCTCTCACCATCGCCGTGACGAGGTTGCTCTCGGTCCAGTGCCAGAGGCCGGCTATAACTCCACCGGCGCCACTTCCAGCGACGAGCTTGCCCGCTTTAATGCTCTCTTCCATGGAATCAATCCCGAAGTTGCCACCCCCTTCGAGAACCCCGTACTTTCCGAGCTCCCGGTTCACGTCGAGAACCTCAAAACCGGCTTTTCTCAGCTCAGTTATAAGAGCGGAGTGCTTCTCCACCAAAGCCTTCTCGCGCTCGGTGGAGAGGGCTGTCGGCCTTGGATCGGTGAAGGTTGCGACGGCTATCATCTTTTCACCCCCTCAAAATACTGCCTTTCCGTTCTCTTTGTTGAAGACGTGGGCCTTTCTCATGTTGAAGCTTATCCCAATCTCATCCCCTTCCCTAATCTTTGGCTCGCTCCCGAAGACTGCCTCCAGGTGAATGCTTCCAATACGCAGGTGGAGGATTTTCTCACTGCCAAGGTTCTCAACGATCTCAACCAGAGCCTTGACGCTCTCCCCGGTACCGCCAAGGTTCGCCTCGTTTATATCCTCTGGTCTTATGCCGAAGGTTATCGTCTTGTCGATCAAGTTCTCCTCCCTCAAAACCTCAAACTGGTCCGGCAGGAGCTTAAGCCTGAACTCGCCAAAATCAACAAACCCATCCTCAGTAAGAG
>NZ_JALXBJ010000032.1 GCF_026991495.1 Thermococcus sp.
AAGTCAAAGACGAGGAAAGGCATTAAGGAGGGCAAATACCTCGGCTGGGACGATCCGCGCCTCGGAACCATCCGTGCGTTAAGGAGACGTGGTATAAGGCCGGAAGCTATAAGGGAGCTGATCATAGAGGTTGGCCTGAAGAGGAGCGACACCACGGTAAGCTGGGACAACTTAGCCGCGATAAACAGGAAGATAATCGAGCCGATAGCCAACCGCTACTTCTTCGTCGCGGATCCGATTCCGATGTACATCGAGGGTGCAGAGGAGTTCACAGCCGAGATCCCCCTCCACCCGGACTACCCGGAGAGGGGAGTCAGGAGGCTGAAGTTTGAGCCGGGCAAGCCGGTCTACGTTTCGAAGGACGACATGGGGCTCTTCAAGCCGGGAAACTTCGTCCGCCTGAAGGACCTCTTCAACGTCGAGGTAGTCGAAGCGGGTGAGGATGGCGTCAAGGCCCACTTTCACAGTGTCGAATACGAGGTAGCGAAGGAGAACCGCTGGAGGATGGTTCACTGGGTAACCGAAGGAAAGCCCTGCGAGGTCTGGGTTCCCGAGGGGGAGGAGCTGCTCGTGAGGGAGGGCCTCCTTGAGAGCGACGCCGACGTTAAAGTGGACGATGTAGTCCAGTTCGAGCGCTTCGGCTTCGTTAGAATAGACGAGGTAAAAGACGGAAAGGTGCGGGCGATATTCGCCCACAGGTGAATTAAGAGGCCTCCGGTTTGGGCTTTATCAGCTCCCCCGCGAAGCCAAGGGCGATGACGAAGAGGGCCAGCAGTATTGAGAGGTAGTATATTCCTCCGAGCCTGGCATCGTAGACCGTCTGGATGGCGAAGCCTATCAGGAATATCGTGGTAGCTATGGCGATCGTCGAGAGCTGCAGCAGGGTGGGCTTTATCCTTCCCTCGAGCACGGGGTAGATCTCGAATATCGAGGTTATGAATATCGACGTGCTCACAGCCTTCAGGAACATGTCGGCTATGAGCGGTGGGGAGTCCAAGACCCCGAGGGTCAGCACTATCAGGGTGAGGTATACCGCCGCCTTCATCCTGTTCGTCTTGAACATTGACTGGATGATCTGCAGGTCGACCTCAGAGGCCGGCAGTATGCTCGTGAGGCCCGCCATGAATATCGTCAGACCTAAAAGGGCGAGCAGACCTGGGTGGCCGGATAGAACCTTTGGAAGGGCACCCATGAGCTCGATGGCCTGCTCTTCTCCCCCGTTGGCGTACCTCTGGAGGAGGTCCGGGTTGTAGGGGGCAACGGAGTAGATAACGGCGTAAGTTGAGAGGATCCCTATGATGTACTGGATGAAGACACCAAGGCTTATGATGTGCTTGGCCTTAAAGCGCTCGCTCATAAAGCTACCGAGCATTATGTAGAAGCCAAAGCCGAGGCCGACCCCGTAGAGGGCCCTGTCGGCGGCTTCCCTCAGCATCCCGAAGCTCAGCGGTCTCCACGCCGTAAGGAGGCCCTTGAAGTGGGCGGTGGAGGCGGGGTTAGCGAGCTGCACCTTAAAGAGGACGGCAATAATCGGAACCAGGATCACGAGTATAAGGGCTCCGAGGGCCATTATGACGAACGTTTTCTCCTTCGCGCGGGTTATTATCAGGAATATCAGGCCTATCATGATGAGCTTGGCGATCAGCCTGGCCACAGTCCCCACACCGAGTACGGGCGAGAGGAGGGTCAGCCCAACGTTGGCGGTGTAGTAGGAGAGGAACATTATGCCCACAGTTAGCAGGGCCATGACCATACCCGGCTTCCTTGAGATCTTGGTGTAGAGCTCAGTGAAGTAGTAGCCGGACTTCATCACGGCCTCCGATTCGATTATAGCGAGGTAGGTCAGGATCGCCAGGAAAATCACGTGCACCAACATGCCGCTCATGCCGTACTTGAGCCACATCTGGGGGAAGAGACCTATCGTCCCTATACCAGTTGCGAAACCGGCTACGAGTATCGTCAGGTAGAACGTCCACTTTTTAATTTGATCCATATCCTTCACCCCGAGGATATTGTCTTAAAATATTTGGGTGCCTAAACTTAAAACAGTTGCCCATCACGGAGTTGGTGTCCCGGGGATGAGTGCGCCCTTCTGTGATGAAATAAGAGAAAAGTAAAACATTCTCAGTCTAAAGATCTCCACTTGACGAGGCCGAGGAGGAACTTGTGGGGGAGCTTGTCGTGGTGGGGGTACACCCGGAGCGCGTAGTGCCAGCAGGGGTCGCCGAGATGCCTTAGGGCGCCGTTCTGGTAGGCGTAGAGCCAGGTTCCGTCTTCAAGACGCTTGGGATGCCTGAGCTCGAGTATATGCGGCCTCTCTATGTCGTAGCCCTGGGCCCTGACGCCGTAGTAGAGCTCGACCTTAACGTCCTCAGGGCTGAGGTCATCTAAGTCCAGGATAACCCTCAGCTCGGATCTGTCCCCGTTTACCGTCGCGTCCTTGAACTCAACCTTCGACCATGAGGAGAGTACCCTGTCCTTCCAGGCGGCCACCTCCTTCGCCCACCGGTAGTTCTCCCTCGTGGCCCATATGTGGTTGCTCATGGCCCTCGAGTAGAACCTGTCCATGTACTGCTTCACCATCCTGTGGGTGCTGAAGCGCGGGGCTATGCTCTTTATGCTCTCCTTCATCATGTGAACCCAGCGCTCCCGGTTCTCGTAGTAGGTTGGGATTATCTCCATCTCCAAGAGGTCGTATAGGGCCCTCGCGTCCTTTTCGTCGTCCCCCTCTTCCTCTGGCTCGGTGCTCTCCTCGCCTATGACCCATCCGTTCACCCCGTTGTAGCCCTCAACCCACCAGCCGTCGAAGATGCTCGCGTTCAGAACGCCGTTTAGCCCGGCTTTCATTCCGCTCGTCCCGCTCGCCTCAAGGGGCCTCCTCGGGGTGTTGAGCCAGACGTCAACGCCGGCCACCATGAGCCTGGCGCTCCCTATGTCGTAGTTCTCTATCACGAATATCTTTCCCCTGAACTCGGGCATCCTGCTGACCTCGTACACGCGCCTGAGGAACTCCTTCCCAGCCTCATCGCGCGGATGGGCCTTTCCGCCGAAGACGATGTAGACTGGCCTGTCGGGGTTGTTCAATATCTTCTTGAGCCGTTCCAAGTCGGTCAGGATCAGCGTGGCCCTCTTGTAAGTGGCGAAGCGCCTCGCAAACCCTATGATGAGGGACTCCTCGTCCATGGCCGGTATGGGGTCGTCGGTGCCCAGCCTCTCGTTGCGCTCAAGAGCCTTCCTCCTTATAAAGGCTATGAACTGTCTCTTGGCCTCAACATGTGCATCCCAGAGCTCCTCATCGGGTATCCTCTCCACCGCGTACCAGATGCCCTCAAGGTTCGTGTGCTCGCGCCAAACCCTGCCTATGTAGCGGTCGAAGAGCTTCCTGACCTCGTTGTGAACCCAGGTCATCGTGTGTATGCCGTTGGTTATGGCCTCAATCGGTATCTCGTCGAGGGGAACCTCGGGCCAGAGGTGGGCCCACATCCTCTTGGTAACCTCCGCATGCAGCTTGCTGACGCCGTTCACGTAGCTTGACGTCCTTATCGCGAGAAGGGTCATGTTGATCTGGTCTCCCTCGCGGCCGAGTTCGAGGATCTCCTCCCTGCCTTCGAGGAACTTGGCAAGTCTCTTCTTAACCTCCTCCACCGGGAACCTGTCGTGACCGGCCGGAACCGGCGTGTGGGTGGTGAATATCGTCGTGCCCCTCACGATGCTCAGGGCCTCGGTGAAGGTGAGCCCTTTGTCCATATACCACGCTATCCTCTGGAGGTTCGCAAAGGCCGGGTGGCCCTCGTTGAGGTGAACCACGCCGGGCTCTATTCCAAGGGCCTTGAGGAGCCTCATCCCACCTATTCCCAAGAGCATCTCCTGCTTTATCCTCTTGTCCAGCTCGGCGTTGTAGAGGTAGTCGCATATACTCCTGTCGTCCGGGCTGTTCTCCGGGACGTCCGTGTCGAGGAGGTACATCCTAACCCTTCCAACCTCGACCTCGAAGGCCCGCGCGTAGACGATCCTGTCCTCAACCGGAACCTCGATCAGGAGCAGGTTGCCGTTTCTGTCGAGGACGGGCCTCAGCGGCATCTCCTCGGGCCTGTACTCGGGGAACATTTCGAGCTGGTTGCCGTTTCTGTCGATCTCCTGTTTGAAGTAGCCGTGCTTGTAGAGGAGCCCGATGGCTATGAAGGGCAGCCCGAGGTCGCTGGCGGTCTTGACGTGGTCCCCAGCGAGTATCCCGAGGCCGCCTGAGTAGATGGGCAGGCTCTTGCTTATCCCGTATTCCATGCAGAGGTAGACTATGGGCTTGTCCCACTTGGGGTAGTTGGTTGAGAACCAGGTCGAGGTTGGGTTCATGTAGCTCTCAAACTGATCGACAACGAGCTCGTACAGGTTCATGAAGTCGTCATCTTTAAGGAGCTCCTTGAACCTGCTGGGAGGGGTATCGAGGAGAAGCTTAAGGGGGTTTTTATACTCCCTCCAGTGGGCGGGGTCGATGTACTCCCACATCTTAGTGGCGCGCCTGTTCCAGCTCCACCAGTAGTTGTAGGCAATCCTCACGAGGTCCTTCATTGGATACGGGAGCTTCCTCTTTATTGCATCCTCGGTTGAGTAAAACGCCTGCATAAGGACCACCTATATCATTTCAAGTGATACATGATTGCCCCTCAACCTTAAAAAACTGCCCCTCGTCATGTGACGAAGTTCACAGGACTCGGATTTTTACGAGCTTATACTGCCCTTTCCAGTGTTTCTCCAACGTTAGAACGAGTTCCGAACCGGGGAGGTATCCGGGGGGAGCTTTGAGCCGGATTTCAAAGGTATCGCCCATTTCCGAAAACGGGTTCCGGTACCTGCCGTATATCTTTGTGAGCTCTCTTTTGATTTTGTCTACCACCTCAGAAGGCTCGGATGTCAGTTCCCGGAGCTTGAAGATGTGCCCGCTGACTTCCACAGGGAGCTCGTCGCTCCTGCACAAAAGCGTCCACGCCTTGTATCTCTTTGAGAGGATAGTTGGAATCCGTTCCTTTCCCTTCCTCTTTTTCATCGCGCCGAGCACTGAGAGGTACACGTTCATTATACTCGTGTAGTAGTCCCTTTTTGAAACATTGAGTACAGTCTCCTCGATTTTCCAGAAGACCTCGAAATTCTCGAAGTACCACCTCCCCAGAGCGATGACGTCGTGAAGGAAATCATCCAGGGGCACTTCGACCGTCTCAGTCTTTGGGAACCAGTCACCCACTTCATTCACACGGTGTATCCTAATCACCTTCCCATCACGGGGCACTTCAAAGTAGAAATCGAGAAACTGGAAGAAGAGAGACGTCCGTATGATCAGTGAATCCTTCCTAACAGGTAGATTTTCGTTCAGGGCGTTTTCGAGGTCGTACACATGGAGTTTGTCGCGACCCGTGACTATTGAGTGTGCAACGTGAAGGAGCTCCTGCACGAAGCCGTAGAAGTCCACACACCCACCTTTCATGTTTTCGATGAACCAGCTCCCGAGGGGAGCATCCATAACCTTCAGCTCTCCCCATGCGTATTCCAAATCGCAGGAGTCGTACGTTGAAAAGTCAATGCAGAACTCAAGCACTCTGCCCCTGAACTTTGGGCGCAGGAGGAACCACGGCTTCCCATGCATCTCACGGTAGACTTCCACAGCCTTCCTGTACGCTTTGCCAAGGCCTGCGTAGTTGACGGGATTCTGCCCCATCTCCAGCAGGAGACGGTTTATCTCTCCGGCGTGATCCCGTAGGAACCGATACGTCATGACCAGAGATTTTTTCAGGAGGCGCTTTAAGTCCACACACCTATCCGCCATGCAAACGTAGCCATCGGCCATCTGGAAATTTCCCCCCAATGGAACCGGTGGAACATAGCCACCCCAGTAATGCCAGACCGGCAGGAGGAGAAGCCACTCGAGGAGTGCCGTTCCCTGAACGCCCCCTAACCTAACCCAGCCCCGTTTGCGGGTGTGGACTGAGGGCCTCATAACGAGCCTCCCGTCCCTGAGAAGAACCTCAATCGAAATTGGATGTCCGTGAAGTTCCCCAATCTTCACAGAGAATGTGAAAAAAGTTAAAATTTAAAGCTTTTCTCCAAGGGCAAAGGGACTTATGTAGTCCCCATACCTCTCTCTGGCCTCAAGCAGGCGCTTCCTCTCCTCATCAAGAACCTCGAAGAGCCTCTCCGGAACCTCCCTAACGGTCTCCCTGTAGATCCTCTCCACCCTGTCCAGCTTCTCCAAGAGCTCGGGAACCCGTATCGTGAACTGCTTCTCGTAGTCACCCCTCGTGTAGTCCTTGCCGAGGACGTCCTTGAAGAGCTTTACCAGGTCGCGGTACCTCGGGATGTAGCCGATCGGTGTCTCTATTGCATCAACGTCGTTGTGAACCCTCAGCTCCATCCACTTGAGCCAGACACCCTTGTCGAGCTTGTGGTTGAGCCACTGCCCGTTCTCGCGGAGGAAGTAGTTGACGGCAAAGATCTTCGGGGCCCTCTTCAGCTTCCTCCCGAAATCGAGGTAGTTCCTTATGTAGTCGCCGAGGTGGACGCTCATGAAGTCGAGTATCGCCATGGCGTTGAAAGCCCTAACGCCCTCCTTTCCGAGCGTTGCCGCTGTCGTCTCGCTCTCAAGCGATGCTCCCATCGTTATAACACCGTGCTCCCAGCCAAAAGCTTCCCTCACGGGCGGCCAGGTGTCGGCGTCTCTGCCGCCGAAGATCATCCCGCCGATTTCAACACCGCAGGGACTCTCAAGGGCCTCCATGTCAACGTTGGGGAAGTGCTCGAGCGAAACCGTGAAGCGGGCGTTCTTGTGGCTCGGCGGTATCTCGTTGCCCTCTTCATCCTTCTTCCCGCGCCACCACTCACCGCTGTGGTTCTCACCATCGGAGGGTATCTCGATGCCCATGCCGTTCCAGTAGGGCTTTCCATCCTTGACGAGGACGTTCGAGAAGATTATCTCAACCGGCGAGTGGAGGACCTTCCATATGATGGGGTCGTCCTCCTGGTTCACCCCCTGGATTATACCGAAGACCCCCTTCTCGACGTTCGCTCCCCTCGCCCGCCCGTCAACCTGGAGGATGAAGGTCAGATCGTCACCAACTATGTTCTCCCAGGGCATCATGGCCGTTGAGGTCTTCCCGCACATGCTCGGGTAAGCACCTGTAAAGTAGGTTTTCCTGCCGTGAGGGCCGTTCACGCGCATGAGGAACATGTGCTCGCTGAGCCAGCCCTCCTCGACAGCCCTCTTGATGGTAAGCCTGAAAGCCGGCTTCTTAAGCCCGATCGTGTTCCCTCCGTACTGGGTGTTGACGGAGTAGACTGTTTCGTCCTCAAGGTCGATGTAGATCCTCCTCTTATCGAGGTTCTTGCTCGTCTTCCTCTCGTCGAGCTCCCCCTCGCTGTGGACGAACCTGAAGAACCTCGCGGCCCTTCCAAGCCTTCTGAACTCCTCGTAACCTTTCCTGTAGAGGATGAACTCCGAGTGGGCAACGTAAGCAGAATCAGTGAGCTGAACCGCTGGAATCGTGAAAATCGAGTTCCTCGGCCCCAAAACGAAGAAGCAGATGAAAAGCTCTTTGCCGTGCATTATTCCCTTCATGAGCTCCTTTATCTCCCTGAGGCCTTCATCCCTGTCCTTCGTGTTGAGGAAGGGAAGCTTTCTGCCGCCCGGCGTCAGTATGGCCGTGTTGGCCTTATCCCTGGCCTGGTCGTGGTAGCTGTCGTAGTGAACCGTGTGGTTCGGCGTCTCAAGCATCTTCTCCTCCCCGTAGTAGAGGGCCTTCCAGCGGACGTGCTGCTCGTCCTCCTCGCTGTCTGTGCACACGAAAACCTTCTCGGGCTCGAGCCACTCGATCCAGTCCGCGAGGAACCTGTGGAGCTCGGGGTTGTCTATGGCCTTCACCTTTTCAAACTGCTCCCTGTTCAGCATCCTCTCCAGCCTTTCGAGGGACATGACTACCTCCTCCGGGTGGAGTTGACGGATGCATTAAAATAGTTTGCCGGCAGGTTTAAGTGCGTTGAAGAATATAGTAGGACATTGAAGGGAACCCAAAATTTTAAACACTCCCGGTGATAACCTGATGGGGTGGGAGAGATGGAGATATACCACTCAGAGAAGTTTAAGCCCGAGGAACTCGCCCTGCTTGGAAGGGCGATAGGAACCGTTGCCCACGGAACGACGATAGCCGGGAGGGACGGAAGGGCCCTCTCAAGGTACGGAAAGAGGGCGATGGTGGTGGGCATAGTGAGCACCGGCTCCACCACGATGGACGTGCGCCTAATCCCGCTGATAGCCCTCAAGGACTTTGCCCACGCCAAGGGGCTCCCCTTAGCTTACGTCTACTACTACGGCGGCGTCCGCGTTTACGTGAGCGGTATAGACAGCGAAGAGGTGAAGGCAATACTCAGCAGCGGGAGCTTTATAGAGGCGCATCCGAGCGACATAGGTGCGACGGTCTACTACCCGAACGCCCTCGACGACTTCATGAACGACCTGCTGAAGAAGTACAGGATGAAGCTCGGGAAGAGGGTTCTCGTGGACGCCATGAACACGCCGGCGGTGCTATTCTTCCCCCGCCTCTCGGAGGCGCTGGGCCTGGAGGCCGAGGTGATAAACGACATGATGACGAGCTACCTCCCCCCGAAGCCTAAGGAGGTCTTCATGTACAAACTTAAAAAGGAGAACTACGACTTTGGCATGCGCTTTAGACCTGACGGGATCGTTGAGGTCTACAGAGACGGGGAAAAGATTGAATTTGGGAGTATGTGGGCCCTCATGGATTACCTCAAGAAGAACTTTTAATGAGCCGGCTGGAAAGCGTTAAAAGGGCACGGATGAACCCGGTTTTCCGGGGGTGTGGTCGTGGGCGTGTTCATAGTACTCGAAGGTATAGACGGGGCTGGAAAATCAACGCAGGCTAAAATGCTGGCGGAATGGTTTGAGGAGAGGGGACAAGAGGTCGTCCTAACGAAGGAGCCAACGGACACCGCTTTTGGAAAGCTCATCAGGAGGCTGGTCCTCACCGGGGGAAGGGTCGGCATAATAGACGGGGCCAAGATAAGTCACGAGGCCGAGGCACTGCTCTTCGCGGCAGACAGGGCCGAGCACATCCACAAGCTCATCCGGCCGGCGCTGGAGGAGGGGAAGGTCGTTATCTCGGACAGGTACTTCTACTCCTCCTTGGCGTACCAATGGGCGAGGGGGCTCGACCTCGAGTGGCTCATCGACCTCAACCGCTTTGCCATAAGGCCGGATATAGCGATCCTACTCGACATACCGGCCAGGGAGAGCATGAGGCGCATAAAGGGGAGGGCAATAAAAACGGAGTTCGACAGGATATTCGAGCTCCAGAGGAGCGTGAGGAACAACTACCTAAAGCTCGCCGAGATGTTTCCAGAGATCAGGATAGTAAACGCCCAGAACAGCGTTGAGGACATCCACAGGGATATAATCGGGTTAATAGAACAGGAGATCTTTAAGAGGGCCTGAATTTGAGATTGGCCTTTTTCATTCCAAAATTTGCAGGACAAAGCTTGATCAAGGGTGTTTTTCTGAGTGAAACACTCAAGGAAGGAGCGGGTGAGTTAAAAATCCGTTCCAGTTGAGCATTACAGAAAAGGCCCCATCCCCGCCAGCGTGCTTTGAATTTTATGGTGCGGGGGCGGGGATTTGAACCCCGGAACCCCTACGGGACGGGACCCTCAATCCCGCGCCTTTGACCAGGCTTGGCAACCCCCGCTCGCCAAAGTATAGGGGAGCCCGGTAATTTATAAAGTTTTCTGTGAGCTGCGGCCTTCAATAGACCAAAAACTTTATAAATTACCTCCCCGTCTATCAGTTCGGGTTTTGGGCCGGTAGCTCAGCATGGTTAGAGCGCGGGACTCTTAATCCCGTGGTCGGGGGTTCGAATCCCCCTCGGCCCGCCAAAGTGCGTTTCTTCTCGACGCGTTCCGTTTGAGGGGGAGCGCTTAAAGCAGGGGATAGAGAAAATGAGTTTTGAAAAACTTGGTTTATCGGAGGCCTCACTGACGGCCGTTAAAGAGAAGGGTTTCAGCAAACCCACGGACATCCAGAGGGAGGTCATACCCCTTCTCCTGAGGGGAGAGAACGATGTGATAGGCCAGTCCCAGACCGGAACCGGGAAGACTGCGGCCTTTGCGCTCCCGATCATAGAGGCCCTTGACCCGCACGACAGGAGGGTCCAGGCCATAATCCTGACCCCAACGAGGGAGCTCGCCCTTCAGGTAGCGGATGAGATCAAGGCCCTCAGGGGCAGGAAGAGGGTTTACGTTTACGCGGTCTACGGCGGCCAGCCTATAGGCCCCCAGATAAGGGCTCTGGAGAGGGGAGCTCACATCGTAGTCGGAACGCCGGGGAGGGTTCTCGACCACCTCCAGAGGGGAACGCTCAACCTCGACGCAGTGAGGTTCTTCGTCCTCGACGAGGCTGACAGAATGCTCGATATGGGCTTCGTGAAGGATATAGAGAGCATAATGCAGAGAACCCCAAAGGAAAAGCGCATACTGATGTTCTCGGCTACCATGCCGACTGAAGTGCTCCTCTTAGCCAAGAAGTACATGCAGAACCCCGAGGTCGTCATAGTGAGCAGGGACGAGCTCGTTCCGGAGATGGTGGAGCAGGAGTACATAGAGGTTCTGCCAGCGAGGAAATACGGAAAGCTGAAGGAAGTCCTCGAAGGGGATTTCTACGGGATAGTGTTCTGCCAGACGAAGAGGGAGACGCGGGAGCTAAGCGGGAGACTCAGAAGGGATGGATACGCTGCCGAGAGCCTGAACGGCGACATGACCCAGGCCGCCCGCGAGAGGACCTTCCAGAGGTTCAAGGAGAGGAGAACACGGATCCTTGTGGCTACAGACGTCGCCGCGAGAGGCCTTGACGTTCGGGATATAAACCACGTCGTCAACTACTCGATACCCATGAACCCCGAGCAGTACATCCACAGGATAGGGAGAACGGGAAGGATGGGAAAGAAGGGAAGAGCCGTAACCTTCCTGGAGCCCGGCGAGCTGGGGAGGTTCAGGCGCATAGCAAAGGCCGCCCGGGTCGAGGTGCGCAGGTCAAAGCTCAGTGAGAGGGTTCCAAAGGAGTTCAGGGACGAGGAGCTTGAGAACGAGTACCGCAGGAGATGGGGAGGCAGGAGAAGGAGGTTTTAAAGTGAAGGTGGAGCCGGGACCGGGATTTGAACCCGGGTGGAAGGGATCTGCAGTCCCTCGCCTCGCCTCTAGGCTATCCCGGCATCGAGCCTGAAGAAGCAATGGCGCCGCGGAGGGGATTTGAACCCCTGTGGGCACCGCCCACCGGCTTAGCAGGCCGGCGCCCTACCAGGCTAGGCTACCGCGGCACGTTCGAGTTATATGAACCGGAGAGGGTTTTTAAGCTTTTTGGGCTCTCATTTCCAAGGCCCAGTCTGGAGGAGAATGTATAAGTAAATAAAAGCAAAAGTTAAAATTATTAATGGTACAGCTCTTTTTGTTCTTAATACCCTAGAAAACCAATTGATCCTATATTCTACTCCCGCGATCTCAACGGGTAGCCCTTTAGAAAACTGTTCTCCCCTGACTCCTATAAAACCCCACCCAGGAGGCTCCGCGTCTCTAGCCTGAGCCATTCTAAAGATGTAGTAATCTGAACTTCTAAAGTAGGAACTTGCCCAGGGGATACATAGAAACAAGCCCACTAACGCCGCTATAAACCTACTTGGCTGATATTGTCCTGTTAAAGGTGTGGTCAAAAGGGATTGCAAGAGGAAAGATAAAAATACAGTATGGGCTATTAAGAAAGCCCCAAAGATCTGCCACAAAAGTTGCCCTTCATATTTCACTAACTCCAAGGCTACCGAGTATTTAGCGATATCCATATCACTAAGGCCAGTTTCAATGGGAGTGCAAATTTCTTCTTTTTCTGGAGCTATTCCCATACTTTTCCACCAATAATGTGAATCAAATTTTAATAGAATTTCCCGAAGTTGTACTGGGGAATCGGGCACTGAACGATCCTCCGGGACCAGAGGCAGTCGGCGCAGCTCGGCTCGTTGCCCCAGCAGTCTATGTCGCTCGTCTTGACGAAGTCGCAGGCGTCAACGAGTGGGCAGTCGGTGCAGGAGGGATACATGTAGTTCTTCATCGTAAAGCGGAACCAGGTGTACTTCTCGCTCGTCCATATCTCTGCGAGGTTCTTCTCCCTCACGTTGCCGAAGGAGTAGGCGTTGACCTTCTTCTTCCTGCCGAAGATGTACTCGTAGTAGGAGTGTAGGAAGCGGTAGCAGGGGGCAACTTCGCCGTCCCACCTGATTACTGCCACGTTGTTCTCGTCGAAGTCGCACTGCCTCTCTGTCTTAAGCTCGAAGTTGGGGAGCTTTATGTAGAGGCCGTTGTGGGCTATCTTGTAGAGCTCATCCACTATCGGGGTCATGTCCACACTTCCGTCGTAGACGATGTCCTTGGTCTGCTCCTCAGTTAGGGGAAGCAGGTTCGAGACGAGCATCGAATCCACGTTCAGGTTGAGGAGGAACCTCGCGAGGTCCGGCAGCTGCTTGTAGTTCTCCTTGGTGACGACCACTTCAACCCCTATGCTCGGCCTGTGGGTTCCGTACTCCTCGCGGTACTTCACGAGCCTGCGTATCCTGTCGGCTGTTGCGGCCGCAGCGAGGTGGCCGAGGGTTATGGCGTTCTGGGCCGTTGGAACCGTGTCCATGGAAAAGTAGATGAGCTCCACGCCGAGCTTTGCGAGCTCCCTGAGCATCTTGTCAGTGAGGAGGGTCCCGTTGCTGCTCATACCGAGGGCAAAACCGCGCTTCTTGACCTCCCTCACCATGTCCATGAAGCGCGGGTGAACTGTGGGCTCGCCGATACCGCCGAAGTAAATCATTTTAAGCTCCGGGAACTCCTCCGCGTCGTTGAGGATCTTGAGGAAGAGCTCCCAGTCCATGTCGCCTTCGGTGTCCTCCCAGTACTGCTTGAAGCACATCTCGCACTTTAAGTTACAGCGGCTCGTAACCTCTATGTAGAGGTACTTCATGTCGAGTTTGGGCCTTATGATGACCTTTCCATCCCAGAGGGAGAAGGTGTACTCCCTACCGACTTCCTTCGCCAATTCAACCGCCTCCAGCGGGTGGGAATATGCTGACGGTGTCATCGTCAGAAACCGGGGTCGCCAGGCCGTTGAGGTGCTCGACGTTCTTCCCGTTCACGAGGACGATGAACCCCTTTTCGAGTTCCTTTTTAAAGCCCGGGAAGAGCTCGTCAAGCCTGTTCAGTATCTCGCCAACGTTCTCAACGCCATCCAACTCAAGCCTTCTCCTCCCGGTGAGCTCGATTAGCGTCGCGAAAAGCTTGACTTTAACCATGAGCACCACCGCTCTTTCCATCTGGGTATCGAGAACCATTAAAAAAGGTTATTGGACAAAAATGGGGAAATCAAAGGAACTCCTCTATACCGAGCTCCTTTGCCTTCTCGGGTGGAACCCTTCCGTCCTCGGTCCAGCCGCGCATCTTGTAGAACCTCGGCAGCATCTCCTTCAGCCTTACAGTGTATCCCTTGTTCGGGCCCTCAGGCATCGGCTCCTCAAGGAAGCGCTTCGGCAGGGTGTCGTCCTTCAGCGGGTCGAGGCCGGCCTTCAGGTTGAATATCCTCTCGGCGTTCCAGATGCGCTCGCCGATCTTGAGGTAGTCGTCGGTCGAGAAGTCCCAGCCAAGGGCGGCGTTAAGCATGTCGCGGAAGTCGTCCGCTCCAAGACCAAAGGTCGTGAACAGACAGAGGCCTGCAGCATCTATGACCGCGCTCAGGTGCTGGAAGAGCAGGAGCATCTTTATCTTGTCGTCGCTTATGTCGTGCGGGTCCATCTTGTACGGGTAGCCGAGGATCTCCGGGCTTATCATGTAGTTCTTGATGTGGCAGCCGCCGCGGTTGTTGGTCGCGTAGCCGAGGCCGTGTCCCTCTGCTCCACGCGGGTCGTAGGCAGGTAGCTCAAGCTTCTTGACGCTCATCGAGAACTCTGGATGGCCGTAGCTCTCGGCGAAGCGGTAGCTTCCCTCGGCAAGCTTGTCACCGATGCCCTTCCTGTAGGCGATCTTCTCGATGTAGTAGTGCAGAACCTCCGTGTTGCCCCACCTGAAGGGCGGTGCATCGCCGAGGTCTTCGTCGGTGAGGTAGCCCTTCTCGTAGAGCTCCATCGCAGCGGCGAGGGTTCCACCGGTTGAGATTGTGTCAAGGCCAAACTCATCGCACATGTGGTTGGCCTCGATTATGCTCGCGAGGTCGTTTATGCCGAGGTCGGCACCGAGTGCCCAGATGCTCTCGTACTCCGGTCCCTCTGTTACACCAACGGTCGGGAGCTTGTTCACCCTGCCGCAGCCTATGGGACAGGCGTAGCACGGCTGGTTCCTGATGAGGTACTTGGCCGTCATGGCCTCGCCGCTGTGCTCGTAAGCGAGCTCAAAAACTCCGGTCTGGAAGTTCCTCGTTGGATAGAGGCCGTTTTCGTTTATTATATTGACGAGAACCGCTGTACCGTACTTCGGCAGTCCGCCACCTGCAACCGGATCGTTCCTGAGCTTGTTTATCTTCTCCCTGACTGTGAGCATGAACTTCTGCCTGTCCGCTATGGGAACGCGCTTGCTCCCCTCGACCGCTATGGCCTTGAGGTTCTTGCTCCCCATAACGGCACCGACACCGGCCCTTCCCGCGGCGCGGTGGCCGTCGTTCATTATGGCTGCAAACTTAACGAGGTTCTCTCCAGCGGGCCCAATGCTCGCTATGTGCAGCTTCTTGCTCCCTATCTCCTTCTTTATGGTCTCCTCCGTCTCACTGACCAGTTTACCCCAGAGGTGGCTCGCGTCGCGAATCTCAACGTTGTCGTCCTTGATGTAGATGTAAACCGGGCTCTCGGCCTTGCCCTCAACGATTATGCCGTCCCAGCCTGCGAACTTCAGCTCCGCCCCAAAGTAGCCGCCGGAGTTTGCCATGGTTATGAAGCCCGTCAGGGGGCCCTTGGTAACGACGTTGTACCTTCCGCCGGTTGGAGCGCTCGTTCCGCTCAGCGGGCCCGGGGTTATGATCAACATGTTGTCGGGGCTCAGCGGATCGACCTTCGGATCCATGTCCCTGAGAAGGAAGTATATTGCCAGGCCCCTGCTCCCAAGCCATTTCTTGGCGAGCTCCTCATCGTACTCCTCTACCTTGACCTCCCCCTTGGAGAGGTTCACGCGCAAAAACCTGCCCCAGTTGCCGTACATAAAAACACCTCGTGCCATTTATGTCCACTGAAGTATATAAAAGTTTAGGAAAGCACATTTTTTAGCGTATTCCGGCATGTTAACCAGTACTGTTAAAGGGCTAAGGTTAAGTAGTCCTCGGAGAACATCCGCCGATGACTGAGCTCTTCAACTCAAAACTCTGTGCCGTCTGCAAGGGCAGGAAGCTCCTGTGCGGAAGGCCAACCTGTCCAATCCTTGAACGCTTTAAGGTAGCCCGCAGCGTGGAGGGAAAGCTGAACAAAAGGCACCTCTTCGGTTCTTCTCCGCCAAGCGTTTTCGTCGGCGAGTACGGCTACCCCAAGGTCAGGATAGGCCCTCTCGTTCCACCCATCGAAGGGGAGACGGACTACCTCGACAACCCGCTGAAATGGGAGGACAAGACCATAAGGGACATCCTCTACTACCGCTCGCTTTTGGTAATGGGCGAGATTAAGGCTGATGTGATGGTGAGGAAGAGCGGTAGAGTTTTGGATGAAGTTCGGGAGCTGGCGATGAGCGTTAAACCCGTTGACAGCGAGATCCTGCTGAAGAAGAGGCCAGTCCTCAGGGTCATCCCGAGCGAGTTCGCACCGCCCCTCGGCCCAAAAGCCGAGCTCCTCGACTTCGAGCTGACGGAGAACCCGAGGATACCGAGGAAGACTGATTACGTTGTGAGCGACGAGCTAAAGGCGGAGGAAGCTATAATGCGCCTCTACAACTGGGGCTTCGATGAGTACTACATCATCAGGCTTCTCTCCGCGGGACTGCTCGGGATCGAGAAGAAGCTCGTCCCGACGAGGTGGAGCATCACAGCCGTCCAGGACACGATAGGAAAGAACCTGAGGCGAGAAATTTTGCACTACCCATTAATCAACGACTACGAGGTTTACTTCTACCGCTTCCTCGGCAACCGCTACGCCGTCCTTCTGATGCCCGAGAGCTACGCCTTCGAGCTTTTAGAGGTCTGGCTTAAGGGTTCGCTCTTCGGTTCGAGCGAGCCGAGCGTAATCCACGACTACGAGGACTTCCGCGGGAGAAGGGAGTACGTCAAGGAAACCGCTGGAGCTTACTACGCGGCCCGCTTAAGCGTCCTCGAAGCCCTTCGCGAAAGAAGGAGGCAGGCAAGGGCCGTTGTCTTCCGCGAGGTTACGCCCGAATACTACGCTCCAGTTGGCGTGTGGCAGATAAGGCTCGGAGTGAAGAAAGCTTTAAGGAACTTAATAGGCCGCTTTGAAACCCTTAATGAGGCTCTGGAAGCTATAAGGAGACGCCTTGAGCATCCGTTCGAGAAATACCTTGAGAGAAGCTACGTCCTCGGCAGATTAGCGAGGCAGAGGAATTTAGACGAATGGCTCGGAAGGAATATATACCTGCTCGACAGGAAGAATGCAGGTGGATGACGAGCCCTCCATCCCACTGAATGATGATGAATGCACGTCAGGCCGACACCCCTTGGGAGTGATAACGTGGGGGGAACTCATGAGGATTGAGAAGAAACTTGAGGACATAGAGAAACTACTAAACGAGCTACTTGAGCGGGAGGAGAGCTACGCTATAATGAAGCTCTCGGAGGAATCCCTAGAGGATTTCCTTGAGGACGAACCTGATATTTATGGGGGATTCCAGGTTAAGTCTTCGGGGTTTGAGTCATGAGAAAGAAGCTCGCCCTCATAAGCCTCGACGGCAACGGTGTTTACAACCTCAAGCACATGCCCTTCCTAAGGGAGTTAGCCGAGAGAGGGGACTTCACCGTTGTAGATTCCATCTTCCCCACGCTGACGGACTTGGTTCACACGAGCGTGATGACTGGAGTCTGGCCCAAGGATCACGGCGTCGTCGAGAACGGCTACTACGACCGCTTGAGCGACAGGAAGATCAACTTCTACGACTACGAGGTCGCCTTCAACCCGCACAGGGTCATAAAGGCCCCTACGATCGTGGACATCCTCCGCGGGAGGGGCATTAAGACGGGCTCGGTAAGTGGCTACACAATGCCTCCCTTCAGCGGAACCGACGTCAGGATTTTCCCGCCGTTCTTTGCGAACGATAAGATGTACCTGGGACACGGAAGGGACTGGAGGAAGGACGTCTGGGTTTTGAATTCAGCGCTCTACATCTACGAGGAATGCAAACCAGATTTGCTCCTCGTCCACTTCGCCTCGATAGACGGCATGAGCCACGATCACGGCCCCCTGAGCGATGGTGCACTGAAAGCGGTCGAGACCGTTGACACCGCCGTCAGAACCCTCTGGGAGCGCCTCAAAGATGAGTACGCCTTCATAATCTTCGCCGATCACGGGCAGGAAAAAGTCCACACATGGGTGAACCTGCGCGTTTACCTCAGGAAGCACGGGGTTGAAACGCTCCGGGTTTCATCCGGCGGCGGCGTTCACGTCTATCTGAGAAATCCGGGCGATGCCGAGGAGGCCTTTGAAGTTCTCAGGAAAGCCCCCGGTGTCAAAGACGTCTTCTTCCGCGACGAGCTTCCCCACCTGGACACTCCCAACAGTGGAGAGATCATAGTCTCTGCCAAGCCCGGCTACTGGTTCTGCTCCCATAGGATGTGCAAGGGGATTAAAGGAGTAAGCCACTGGGTCAAGGGCATGCACGGCTCGATGAACGAGCCCGTTGTTAAGGTTCCTCTGATACTGTGGGGTTTTGAGAGGGCAAACCTTGAGGGAGCGAGCCTGATTGACATAGCGCCGACAATCCTGAACTTCTTCGGCGTTGAGAAGCCTGCCAACATGGTGGGGAGGAGTCTGATAAAAACCTGAAAAACTCGGAGCTTGATGGCTATTTCGGCCTTGTTGCTCTGAGAAAGCCTCAGAGGTTTGGGAGGAACGAGAAAAGAGGGGTAAGGGTCCATCCCCTGCAATGTTGGGGGATTTCATAGAGAGGGAACACCCGTGAAGGCATTCTTATTTACCTCTTCTTCCGAGAACCTCGGGAGAATCATCTTACCGCCATGGGAACTCCTCAAAGGACGTTAAAAATCACACGGCTAAGAAATTCACAGCCACTCCACCCGCACCTTGTCCTCAACGCTCTTGAACTCACTGTCTCCAGTGAGGAGCGTGGCGTCTAAATCAATTGCCGTCGCGACTGCAAAAGCATCGGCGTAGCTGAGCCTGTGGAAGGCTTTTATCCTTCCGGCTATGAGCGCGAGCCTCTCATCGGCGACCACGAGTTTAAGCGGTTCCCTCCTGATAAGAGCAACCGCAAGATTCGCCATACCCTTTCCACTTCTTTTTGAGATGATGTAGTAAACCTCGCCGAGGTTCACCACGTTCATGTAAATTTCGGCCTTACCGCTTCTTCCGAGGTTGAGATATTCCTCCACCTTGTCTGCAACCGCTTCTTCGTTGATGTAGGCTAAAACTGCATAGCTATCCAGGACGATCCTCATTCCTTAGCCTCCAGCTTTTCTTCCTCGTTCCTGACTTCGCGGAGTATCTCTCTGACGGGTCTCTCGAACCTGACGAGTCCCCTTAGCTTAAGGTTTTTCTTTACGGGAACCAGAACTATCTCATCCCCCAGGTCGAGAACCTCAATCTCGTCGCCCTCTCTGATGTCGAACTTTTCACGAATTATTTTTGGTAAGACTATCTGGCCCTTTGAGGAAACTTTAACCCTAACCATCTTACATCCACCAAAATAATCTTACCCAAAGGGCATAAAAACTTCCGGGTAGAAACCGAGAAAAGCGGAATAGAAGAGAAAGCGGTCAGTCTTCAGCGCGAGGACTGGGCGATCCTCTCGATCTCCTCCTTCTTGCTGTAGGCGAAGCTCTTGGGATCCGCGTTGGCAGCCGCGATTATCTCCTCCGCGAGGGCCTTAGCGTAGCTGGTCTTGTTGCGGTAGCACTTTATGCTCGCGCCGAGGGCGATGTTTTTGAGGGCTATGTCGAGCCTCCTGAGTGGGGAGACGTCAACGGCCATGTGGTACCTTATGCCGCCGAAGGCTATCGTGGTCGTGTCCTCCCTCGGGGACGAGTTTTCAATGGCTCTGATGAGAACCTGGAGAGGGTTCTGCTTGGTTCTGCGCTCGATGATCATGAAGGCCTCCTTGACGACTTCATAGGCTTTCATCTTCTTGCTCATTATCGAGCGGTGCTCACGCCTCATGAAGTGGCCGCCCGCCTTGGAGTGGCTGGCACCGCTCCTCATGACCTTGTTGATGAGTCTTTCAACGATGTGGACGTTGGCCTTGCCAAAGGGCTTCTTTGCATGCCTGCCGTGGCTGTGCGGGAGTATCTTAGGTTCGATGGATATGTAAGGCCTGAGGGAGGGGTCGTTGACGACAACGTCCTCGACGCTCCACCTGCCCATGAGCTTGACTTCCTTCGGGACGAAGAAGCGCTCGCTGAGTGGCTTGGCCATGCACTTCACCTCCTCGGCTTCTCCTTTCTGCCCTTGACGAGCTCCTTGAGGCTGACGCGGTTGACCTTGACGACCTTATATCTGATACCCGGGATATCGCCGACGGAACCGCCCTTGGGGCCTCCAATCCCCTCGATTATCACTTCGTCGTGCTCGTCTATGTGGTTTATTGCTCCATCACCCGGGGTGAAGGCGGTGACTACCTTACCGTTCTTTATGAGCTGCACACGGACAGCTTTACGCATGGCCGAGTTGGGCTGCTTCGCCTCAACCGCGATCTTTTCAAGGACTATCCCCTTGGCCTGGGGGGCCCCTCCGAGGGGGTCGCTCTTCTCCTTGAGGCGGAGAACCCTTCTCTTGTAGGTTATGTCGCTCCACCGGAACTTCTTCCTCTTGAGCTTGAGCTTCCTTCCGGCGAACTCTCCATACGGGGCCTTCTTTCCACTCATGATCCTCACCTCATATTATGATCACATCGCTGATGCTGTGGTGCCTCTCCATCAGCTCCTTCACGAGGTTTATGTTCTGCCCGCCCCTCCCGATTGCACGGGGCTTATCGCGCGGGCCGATATCAAGGAGGGCAACCTTCTTCCCATCCCTCTTCTCGGTGATGTGAATCTTTTTAACCTTAACCCCGAGGCTTTTATAAATATTCCTCAGGAACTCCTCGGGATTCTCGGAGTGCTCGATGAGCTCTATATCCTTCCCGAGCATGTTCTGCACGCGCTTCACGCTCGCCCCCTTCTTACCGAGGGCCAATCCCATCTCGCCCTTCTTGATGACGTAGATGAGCCTGTTCCTATCGGCGTCTATGAGGCAGTCGAGGACAGTAGCTCCTGTCATGCTCTCGAAGAGGGCTATGTACTTGATCTGGTCTGTGTTGAGCTTCAGCGGCATTACTCCTTACCCCCGAGGGCCAGTATTTTGCTCTCGCCAGGATCAAGGATCGCTATGGCCGAGACAGTGTGAGGTCTTCCCAAGAGCGTTCCAAGCTCAACGCTCGTCCCCTCGAACTCGTAAACCGGGATCCCGCTGAGCTTTGCGTAGTACCTTATGTCCTCCTTCACGTCCGGCCTGCTGTTGCTCGCGACTATGATCATCTTCGCCTCTCCAACCTTGGCGTAGTGGATGCTCTTCTTAGCCCCCATGACGAGCCTTCCCGTGTCCTGAACCTTCCTCAGCTCAAAGGCAAAATCAACCATCCTTTACACCTCCCTACTCCCTTTTCGGTCTCAGGGGGAGAGCCATTGCGAGTTTAACCATCCCAGTGCCAACTGGCACAGGCTGCCCCACGAGCACGTTCTCTACCACGCCGTTGAGCGGGTCGACTTCTCCCCTCTCAGCGGCCTCGAACAGGTGCTGGGTCGTTATCTCGAAGGCCGCCCTTGCGAGGACACTGGCCTTCTCGCCCACAACACCGTGCCGGCCTATCGGCCTTATGACCCCATCGAGGGTCATCATGTCGGCGACGAGCATTATGTGCCTGACGTCAACTTCAAGGCCCTGCTCGCGCATCGTGTTAACGATCTCCTCTATGATGGCGTTCCTCGCGGCCTCGATCCCGAGCACCTCGGCGATCTCCCAGATGTTGTTCGTCCGGGTTCTCGTCGGGTCGACCCCCGGAACCTTGAGCACCTGCTTGAAGTTCGAGCCCTCGGTGTAGATGACGTATTCGTCGCCCTCCTTCCTTATGATGGTCTTCCCGACGCCAGAGAGACCCTTAAGGCGGTGCTTTTTAACCTTTTCGGAGAGCCTCCTGAGGTCGGAGAGCTTCCCGGCCTTCTTTGGCCTGGCTATTAGGGTGTAGCCATCGACCTCAAACTCCGCACTCTTGAAAGATCCCGAAAGCTTCTTCAAGACCCTCTCCATGTCCAAGCCGGCCTTCTCAAGCCTCTCCGGGTCTATGTCAACGATGAACTCAAAGTTCAGTATGTCTATTGTGGTCTCCCTCGCCAAGTTCTCTATCGTCGTCCCCTCTATCCTCCTCGCGACCTCAAGGGCCTTCTCCATATCGGCCCTGTGCTCCTCATCGAGGTAGACGGTCATAATGGGCGTTGAAGGGTTCTTCCGGGCGTCAACAATCTCTATGATCCTCGGCAGACCGAGGGTAACGTTGATCTCTGCAACGCCCGCGTAGTGGAAGGTGTTGAGGGTCATCTGGGTGGATGGCTCACCTATGGACTGGGCCGCCACGGTTCCAATGGGCTCTCCCGGCTCAACAAGGGCGTTCTGGTACTCAGATAGGGTCTCCTCGATTATGGCCTCGACTTCAGCCTTCTTCAGTTTGTACTTCCTGTTGTACTCGAGGAGTTTTGAGTAGAGCTTCCCCTTCAGGTCATCAGGAAGCTCGGCCTTGTCAACGAGGCTTTTTATGGTCTTGGCGGATACCATTCGGATCACCTCCTCCCGTTGCCCCTCGATTTGAGCAGCGTCCTCATGATCACCCTGTCAACGTCGAGTGTGCTGCCTCCCCAGCTCCTCATTGGGTCAACGCCGTCCTCCCCGTACTTGAACTGGACTATTATACCTGTCGGGTCCCTCACGGTTCCGTCGTAGTCAACTTTGAGATCCTGGAGCGCGTTTATGAGCCTGCGCTGCATGTAGCCGCTCTGGGCGGTTCTCACCGCGGTATCGACGAGGCCTTCCCTGCCGCCCATGGCGTGGAAGAAGTACTCCTGGGGAGTGAGCCCGCTCTTGTAGGAGTTCGTGACAAAGCCCCTCGCCTTCGCCCCGAGGTCGCCGGGCTTGAAGTGCGTGAGAACCCTCCCGCGGTAGCCGCGGTAAAGGCGCTTTCCGCGGATCGACTGCTGGCCGAGCATCGCCGCCATCTGGGTGATGTTGAGGATCTTGCCCCTCGCACCGGTCTTCGCCATTACGACGGCGTGGTTCCCCATACCAAGGTACTTCTCGGCCACGTTGCCGGCGTTGTCACGGGCCTCCGCAAGGACTGCCATGATCTTGCTCTCAAGGGTGTCCTCAAGGCTCTTGCCCGGGAGGGGCTCAAGTTCGCCCCGCCT
>NZ_JALXBJ010000033.1 GCF_026991495.1 Thermococcus sp.
CCATACCAAGGTACTTCTCGGCCACGTTGCCGGCGTTGTCACGGGCCTCCGCAAGGACTGCCATGATCTTGCTCTCAAGGGTGTCCTCAAGGCTCTTGCCCGGGAGGGGCTCAAGTTCGCCCCGCCTGTAGGCGTCTATGAGCCGGTTGACCCTCTCCTCCGCGTCGCGGATTATCTCGCTGATTCTGTCGAGGGCCTCCTCCGGCAGGTCTTCATCGTCTATGGCGGTTGTAAAGCCCCTGTGCGTTATAACCCAGATGGCCAGTTTGGTCACCTGGTCGAGGAACTGCCTGGCCCTCTCCGCCCCGTACTCCCTCACGATGATGTCGAGGAGCTTTCCGTCCTCCCTTCCGTAGGCCTTCTTGTCTATGGCACCGCTGAGGAGCTTCCCGTTCTGGATGTAGACGAAGCCGTCGTAGGCGAGCTCCTTCACCTCATCGGGGCCGGGAATGAACTTCTCCTCTATGAGTCTCTCAAGTGCGTCGCAGCGCTCGGAGTCATCGCAGAGCTTGTTGCGGTACCAGATGGTGAGGTCATCGGGGAGGAGCAGGGAGAATATCGCCTTCCCGCTCCAGAGTGGTTCCCCGTTCTCGAACTTATCAGGTTCGGGGAGCTCGTCAACTTCAACCCCCGCGAAGGTCAGCATCTGCTCCACCTCGGGCCTCGTGAAGTAGGCCCCCTCACGGGTCAGCAGGTAGCCGCCGGAGATGTGATCCTGGATCCCTGCTATGAGAGGCCCCCCGTAACGCGGGGATATGATGTGGTTCTGAACCTCCATGAGGATCTTGGCTTCGGCCTGGGCCTCCTCGGTCTGGGGGACGTGGAGGTTCATCTCGTCACCGTCGAAGTCGGCGTTGTAGGGCGGGCAGACGGGGAGGTTGAGGCGGAAGGTTCTGTAGGGCATGACGCGGACGCGGTGGGCCATTATGCTCATCCTGTGGAGGCTTGGCTGTCTGTTGAAGAGAACTATGTCCCCGTCCTCAAGGTGCCTCTCGACGGTCCATCCTATGTCGAGGAGCTCGTTTACTATCTTCTCGCGGTTGTTCTCCATGATCCTGATCCTTCTCCCCTCGGGGTCTATAACGTAGTTGGCACCCGGGTACTTCTCCGGCCCGTTCATAACCCTCTCCTTGAGCTTCTCGAAGTTGAACTCCGTCACCTTCTCGGGGACCGTGAGCTCCATTGCTATGGCCAAGGGGACGCCGACCTCGTTGATGCTTATCATCGGGTCGGGGCTTATCACCGTCCTTGCCGAGAAGTTGACGCGCTTACCGCTGAGGTTTCCCCTGAAGCGGCCTTCCTTGCCCTTAAGGCGCTGGGCGAGGGTCTTGAGGGGTCTCCCGCTCTTGTGCTTTGCAGGCGGGATGCCCGATGTCTCGTTGTTTATGTAGGTTGTCACGTGGTACTGGAGGAGGTCCCAGAGGTCTTCGATGATGAGCTGGGGTGCTCCTGCTTCTATGTTGCTCTTGAGGCGGTTGTTTATCCTTATAATGTCAACGAGCTTGTGGGTGAGGTCGTCCTCCGCCCTGATGCCGCTTTCAAGGGTTATCGATGGCCTCATGGTAACCGGCGGGACGGGAAGGACTGTTAGAACCATCCACTCGGGGCGGGACTTCTCTGGATGGAGGCCGAGGAGGGGCAGATCCCTGTCGGGAATCCTCTCAAGCCTGTCCCTTATCTCGGTCGGCATCATCCTATGCTTGTACTCGTTGCCCTCCTCGTCCTTTCTGAGCTCGTAGTATATCGTCGGCCTCTCGAACTTTATCGGGAACTGTGGGGCGCCGCAGTGCGGGCAGACCATCCTCTCCTTGGCCTTCTTGTGTATCTCCTTGATGAGCTTGTCCTTGGCCTTCTTCCTGTCGCCGACGACCTCGAACTTCTTCATGTACTCATCTATCTCCTCGTCCGTGAGCTTTATCCTGCCGCACTCGCGGCATGTGCTCTCCAAAACGCGGTGTATCGTTTTGGCAAAGCCGACGTGGATCACGGGCCTCGCGAGCTCTATGTGGCCGAAATGGCCCGGGCACTCACCGGCCCTGGCGCCGCAGGTCTCACATCTAAGCCCGGGGTCTATCACGCCGAGCCTCTTGTCCATAAGGCCGCCCTCTATAGGATAGCCGTCGTCGTCGTAGGTGTCGGGCACGGTTATCTCGGCCGCGCTCATCTTCCTTATTTCCTGGGGTGAGAGTATGCCAAACTCAATACTTCCGATGACTTTCTTCATTGACTGCATGGCCATCACACCCTATCCTTCAACCTGAGAGAGGGCCTTATCACCATCGCCTTCAGCTCGTCGAGGAGGAGCTTGAACGCGTAGCTCATCTCCACCTTGCTTATCCTCTCCTCCTCCCCGCATACAGGGCAGTACACCTTACCACGGCGCTTGTCCTCGATGGCAATGTGACCGCAGTTCTCGCAGACCCACACTTCGGTCTTGTCGCTCTCCTCAAGCAGGCGCTCTATCAGGAGCATCGCCGCCCCGTGGCCAACGAGCACGTCCCTCTCCATCTCACCGAACCTCAGGCCTCCCTCGCGGGCCCTTCCCTCGGTCGGCTGCTTGGTGAGAACCTGAACCGGACCGCGAGAGCGCGCGTGCATCTTGTCTGCCACCATGTGGTGTAAGCGCTGGTAGTAGATCACACCGACGAATATGTCCGCCTCCAATCTCCTGCCGGTTATCCCGTCGTACATGATCTCCCTGCCGTTGTGCCTGAAGCCGAGCTCCTCCAGCTCCCTTCTGAGCTTCTCCTCTGGTTCGCCTATGAAGGCGGTTCCATCAACGCGCCTCCCCTTCAGTGCTGCCACCTTTCCACCTATTGCCTCTATGAGCTGTCCAACGGTCATGCGGCTCGGGATACCGTGCGGGTTGACGATTAAGTCGGGAACTATTCCGCTTTCCGTCCAGGGCATGTCCTCCTGCGGGACGATTAAGCCAATGACGCCCTTCTGTCCGTGCCTGCTCGCGAACTTATCGCCGAGCTCCGGTATGCGCAGATCCCTCACGGTCACCTTGACTAACTTCGTCCCATCCCCGGTCTCCGTGAGGACGACCTTGTCGACGATGCCCCTCTCACTCGGCCTCACACTTATGCTCGTCTCCCTCCTCTCCTGGAGGGCTATCCCGCCAAGCCCGCTCTGCTCCTCAAGGAACCTCGGCGGCGAAGTTCTCCCAACGAGAACGTCCTTTCCCTCAACCTTTGATTCGGGGAATATTATGCCGTCCTCGTCAAGGTTCCGGTAGTACCTGTCCCCGAGGTAGCCTTTGATGGTCGGGTCGGGCTTCTCAAAGCGGTCCATCTGGCCGCCGAGGTAGCGCTTTTCCTCGGCCTCATAGGTTCTGAAAAAGCTGCTCCTTCCGAGGCCGCGCTCTATGGAGGCCTTGTTCATTATTATGGCGTCCTCCATGTTGTAGCCGTGATAGCTGAGAACAGCAACCACGAAGTTCTGGCCTGCCGGCCTCTCCTCAAAGCCAACCGCCTTCATGATCCTTGAGTTGACGAGGGGGATCTCTGGGTAGTGCATCAGGTGCCCCCGCGTGTCTACCCTTATTCTGAAGTTGGCGCTGCCGAGCCCGAGGCTCTGCTTTGCCATGCCGGCCCCGTAGGTGTTCCTTGGGGCAGCGTTGTGCTCCGGATATGGAACGAGGGACGCCGGGATCCCGAGTATTGCTGCTGGCATGAGTTCGAGATGGGTGTGCTCCTCGGTAACCTCCCAGGGCCAGGTCGCGACGTAGGCGTTCTCCTCCTCCTCGGCGTCGAGGTACTCTATGACGCCCATCCTTATGAGGTCACTCCAGCTCAGTGTGCCGTTCTTTATGCCCTCCACGTGCTCCCGGGTGAGCTTTGGCTTTCCATTCTCAACGATTATCAGGGGGCGCCTGACCCTGCCGTCGTCGCTGTTAACGTATATCTCCCTAACGTCCTCGTCCTCGTAGATCGCTATGTTGATGACGTCGCTCAGGTTGCCCTTTCTCCTCTCCCTCCTGACTTTCTCGACGAGCTGCCTCCCGTTTTCGGTCGTGCCTATGAGGACGCCGTTGAGGTAGACCCTGTAAATACCAGGTGATGGTCTGCGCTCCTCAAGGGGCGTTATGCCGAGCCCCATCAGGTACTCCTTAACCTCCTTCTCGGGGACGCCCGTCGTGATCTGGGACATCAGGGCGAGGTTCTTAACGAGACCGCAGTTGGGACCCTCCGGGGTTTCCGTCGGGCATATCCTACCCCAGTGAGTTCCGTGAAGGTCTCTTGCCTCGAAGTGCGGCTGCTCCCTGCTCAGAGGCGATGTAACGCGCCTTAGATGGGAGAGGGTTGAGATGTAGTTCGTCCTGTCGAGGAGCTGGCTGACACCCGTCCTTCCACCGGGCCAGGATCCTGTTGCGAGGGCGTGCTCGATCCTCTCGCTCAGGACGTCCGGCCTCACGGAGTTCCTCACAAAGCGCTGGATGTTCTCAAAGGTGTAGCGCTCACCCTTCCTCTGGTACGTCTTGGTCATCTGGTACTGCATGTCCTTAACGAGCTGACCGAAGGCTATCCTGAAGAGGTCTTTGAGGAGGTCACCGGCGAGCTTCAGCCTCTTGTTGGCGTAGTGATCCTTGTCGTCTTCGCCGCGGAGCCCGAGGGAGAGTTCGAGAACCTTAAGGGCCATCATGCCGAGGTAGTAAGCCTTCGCGCTTCTGTCCTCGGGAGAAACGCCCATATGGGGAAGGAGGTTGTTGTCTATAACGTTCTCGGCCCTTCTGAGCCTGTATTCCTTAGGCTGTCCTGGGAGGGAAAGCTTTCCTATGTAGTCCATGGCTTCCTCCTGGGTTCTTATATCGCTGGCGTCCTCAAGGTTGTCAAAGAGAACCTGCTGTATCCTCGGATCGTCGCTCACGGCCTCTACTATCTCCTTATCGGTCAGGAGACCGAGGGCGCGCATTACGTAAACGAATTTCACTGGCTTGGGGACGTTGGGGATGGTAACGTAGAGGATCCCGTCTTTCCTTCTCTCCACGGTTATAAGGGCGCGGTAGCCGTGCCTGTAGGAGAAAACCTTTGCAACGACCTTGTTCTGCCTCTCATCCCTCTCAACGAGGGTTTTGTTCGGGGCAAGATCTTCAATGGAGACTATAACCCTCTCCGAGCCGTTGATTATAAAGTATCCCCCCGGGTCCTTCGGATCCTCCCCGAGCTTTATGAGCTCCTCATCGCTGAGTCCGTAGAGCTTGCATGCCTTGGACTTCAGCATAAGCGGCAGTTCGCCGATGCGGACCTCAACCGGCTCCTGCTCGATCCCGTTGATAACGGGAATCAGCTCAAGAAAGAGGGGAGCCGAGTAGGTCAAGTTCCTTATCCTCGCGTCCATGGGATAGAGCGGTCTTCTCTGCCCCTGTGCCTCCTGAAACACCGGCTCTCCAAGGCGTATCTTTCCAAACCTGACCTCAAAGTTCGGAATGTCCGGCTTAAGGCCGCCGAACTCGTCTATAACCTCCTGGAGGCCGTGGTCAATGAACGCGTTATATGAATCGAGATGCTGCCTGACGAGGCCCATTTCCTTCCAGTAAGACTCCATAACAAGCCACAGATCGTTGGGAGTAAACTCAACAACACTCAAACCCCTGGATGCCATGATCTCACCCCTCAAACTCATCCCTCAACCACGAGGCGGTAGTAATAGTAGACCCCCGCCGTTGGGCTCTTCCTCTTTATCTCAATCACGTCCCCTGGCTTGGCACCGAGCTCAACCACTGCAGGGTCAGAAACGAGTATCTGAGGCAACTGGGATATTTTGATCCTGTATCTGTTGAGGAGCTCCTCTTTCTCCTTCTCACTGAGCACCCTATGCTCCGGAACCAGCTCATGCATGAACACGTTAAACTCCTTTTTTGTCGCCACCGAGAAATGCCCCCTTACAGTTTTTTAGAATATCTCCACTACCCCCCGCTTTGGGTTCTCCTATATAAGCTTTTCGAGGATGGAATGTGGCGGAGGGATTTATAGGGTTTACGAAAAGTTTAAGAGGAGATCTGAGAACTGAGAGGTTCCTCAAGGCTCATAAGTGTTCACCATCCAACTTCTAACGCGGGACAAACTTTTTAAATCGGCCCCGGGATATATGGACGACCGCGCGGTGGTAGTCTAGCCTGGTCCAGGACACCGGCCTTCCAAGCCGGTAACCCGGGTTCGAATCCCGGCCACCGCACCAGCATTTCTCACAGAAGGCCGAGCGTCCCCTTGAGCATTGCGATCTGCCTCTCCGAAAAGGCGTCGCTTACAACAACGTAAAACCCCGAGCCGTGGATCACAGCTTCGTCGTGCAGCTTTCCAATGAACCTTAACGCTCCAACGTCCCCGTTTTCAAGAAACAGGTATTCAACACCTTCGAGCACCACATCGGTTCCCCTGTTCCTTATGTTATCGAGCGCCATGGACTCCAGCCGGTACAGCTCCCTGGGCCCAACGCTCGTCGGCGAGCTAACGTTGCTGAGCCACACTGGAATTACATTGGGACTCAGAGAGCCCAGTAGTCTCTCAAGGTAAGAGGGATGAAACCTTGTTACAAGAAAGACCGGTTTTTTGGCGGCCTTTGACCTAAGGAAGGGGACAAAACGATCGTATGGAACTAATGGATAATCCTCGCTCCACTCCTCTGGACTGCGCCTCCTAAGGGACAACACCATACTGCACACCTACATCGCTGTTTACTTTTTTCTTTTGAAAGCCTCGTCCTTTAGGGCGGGGATGTAGTAAACCACCAGACAACCATTAAACAGTCGAAACCCTTTTAAGTTTTTGCAACTTAATAAGGCCTCGAAGAGGCCACTCAAG
>NZ_JALXBJ010000034.1 GCF_026991495.1 Thermococcus sp.
CGGCGTGGGGATATACGCCTTTGAGCTCGGCGGCTTCGTGATTGACGGGGGAGTTGGGAAAGGCGTCCCCCCGCTTATAGTCAGGCACGACTTCCCCGAGGAGTGGGCCCTGATCCTCATAACCCCTGAGCTCAAGGCCGGACCGGATGAAATAGAGGAGAGGAGCGCGATGGACTCGTCCTTTGGAAGCGCCGGGATCGCGGCGAGGATAAGCCACAGGGTACTCTTGGGCCTCCTGCCCGCGCTCGTTGAAAGGGACATAGAGTCCTTCGGTGCCCACCTCACGGCGATTCAGAGGCTCGTCGGGAGGCACTTCTCACGCTTTCAGGGGGGTGAGTTCAGGCCCGACCTCGGGGCCGTTCTAAGCTTCCTCGAGGAGAGGACGTACGGCTGCGGCCAGAGCAGCTGGGGCCCAACGGTCTACGGCCTCATAAGGAGGGGGGAGTTTGAGGGGATCAAAGAAGAGGCGGAGGATTACTTAAGGGAGCTGGGCCTGAGGGCGAGGATAGAGCTCGGGATTCCGAGGAACAGGGGCTTCAGCGTGGGGTGATGGAATGACCCTCGACCGCTTCGTCGGGATTAAATACAGGGAAGACAGGGAAAAGGTCGGGAAGCTAACAGGCATCCTGAGGGAGCTCGGCGTTGGATGCGCGAGGAGGATAGAGGAGCGCGTTGACCTCCAGTTCGATGCGCTGAGGAGCCTCCGGAAGAAGCTCGGAGACGATGAAACCTTCCTCAAGCTCGTCGTGGCCAACTCCATAGTCAGCTACCAGCTCTCGGGGAAGGGGGAGGACTGGTGGTGGGAGTTCTCCAGGTGGTTCTCAAAAGGGCTGCGGGGAAGGGGGATTGTTGAAGCCTACACCCTTTTCCTCCCGAATTCGAGGACGAACAGGCGGCTCACGGCCGGGAAGCTGAGGCGGCTTGAGAAGCTTGAACCCCTGCTGGGGGAGCTCACCCTAAGGGATCTCAGAGCCTACTACTTCGACGGGATGATCCGCCTCCGGGAGGATCTCGCGATGACCTTAGGCTCCTCTAAAAGTGCCAAGACCGTTGTCTTCGCCGTTAAAATGTTCGGCTACGCGGGCAGGATAGCCTTCGGTGAGTTCGTCCCGTACCCGATGGGAGTAGAGATACCGGCGGACGTCCGGATAAACGCCTACACGAAGCACATCACCAACGAGCCGCCGGTTAACTTCTGGAACAGGATCGCCGAGGAAACTGGAGTCCCTCCCCTCCATATAGACTCGATTCTGTGGCCCGTCCTCGGGGGTAAGGGCGAGGTTGTTGAAAGGCTGAGGAAATACTGCGGGGAGAAAGCGGAAAAGGTACTGGAGCTGAGGGATCTTTAAGGGGTGGGAACCTTGCTCAGGAGCTTTGCCATGGGGTTTAGGAGGAGCATCGGGGGATGGACGGCAGCTCTCTCGTTTGCCGTGTTCCTCACCCCTCTCCCGCTCGTCCTCGCAGCTGGAAGGAGGCTCCCCCTCTGGGATCCGGGGGAGGTGATGAGGATAATCTACGAGGCCGTAGATCCGGTGGTTCCAATGGGGGCTTTGGGCATGCTCGGCATCCTTCCCCTTTTCTTCGCCCTGCTCGTTGGGGCGTACTCGACCAAGGATGAACCATCAAAAGTTCCCTCCCGCCCCGCTTACCTGCTGGGCAGGTTCACGGGGCACGCGGCTGTGCTCTCGGCGGCGGCCTTCGCTTCCGTCCTCCTCGGTTTTCTGATCCTCGTACACTTTGGAGCCGCGTTCAGCGATGACCTGCTTAAGGCCGTTCTTACGACCGGGGCCCTATTTTCCCTGGTTGTGCTCCAGCTCTTAGCCCTCGGCTACCTCATATCCACCCTCTCCGAGGAGGGGTCAGTCTGCCTCGTTACAGCGCTCTCAGCGGGCTTCGTGCTGTTGATAATGATACCGATGGCCGTGACGTTCCTCTTCATGCTAGAGTACGCCCCGATGGGGGAGCTTGTGAAGAGCCCGGCGGTGGTCAGGGAGGAGATGTGGAGGTACCTGACGCTCTACCTCCCCTTCGAACCGACCCTTCAGATGGGGGAGGCGCTCGGTGAAGCGGGTACATGGAGAGGCCTCCTGAACGTCTTGAACTTAGGGGTGTTTTCGGTGGTTTACATAATCATCGCTGCCCTCCGCTTTTCAAGGGGTAAGGGCCCCGGCTCCCCTTAACTCACCGCGTTCATTTTAAACCCCACTGATAGGCAAAGATTTTTATACCGAAGGTAATAGTTCGGGATGAACAGGGGGTGTGAACTTTGCTGTGGGGCTTCAAGCTGGAGTTGAAACAGGGTCTCAGGAGCAAGAAGCTGATAGGGACGCTGCTCATAATCCTCTTCCTGTACGTGCCCTTCCTCTACTTCCTGAAGGAAGAGCCAGGCACCTACATGAGCACCAGGGAGATAATGGCCACGATGTCCAACTTCGTAACCGGGATAGCCATATTCTTCGTCGGCATGCTGGCCATGATAATGGGCGCCACCGCCATCAACTCTGAGGTGGAGAAGGGAACCCTGCGGGTGGCGATGAGTAAGCCGATATCGAGGCTCGCCTACATCGGGGGAAAGATGCTCGCGCATGTGACAATCCTCTTCATAGCCCTTCTCGTCTCGGTGGGCGTGGCGATAGGGGGGATGGCCCTGATCGGGATAGACCTGACCGCCGGCTTCGTCTGGGATATGGTGCTCCTCAACGTACTCCTCCTCATAGGCATAACGGGCCTCCTCTTCCTCGGCTACCTTCTCTCGGCGTTCATCAAGTCCCCCATAAACGCCCTCGTCCTGGCCCTCGTGCTCTTCTTCATCGTATGGAAGATAGCGCCCGCGGTCGTCGAGTACGAGGCCTTCACCCACGCCGCCAGCTACAAGGACTACCAAGGCCACGTACTTCAGGAGTACAAGACGAAGTACCTCTTCTTCGACCCCTCAAGCCAGATAGAGGTGATGCTGAGCAACATGACGGAGAGGACGTGCTTCGCTATAACCAAGAGGATAGAACCAAACGGCGAGGAAAGGGTACTGGAGAAGAAGGAGGTTCCCACCTGTTCGGGAGTGTGGGGCTCGAGTAGCTATCCAGGGGTGGGACAGGTGATCTATACGTGTAGCTGCCAGGATGTCTACGCGGGCGTTGGGCACTCCCTCAGGTTCCACCTCGTGAACCTGGTGCTCATGATTGGGACGATCATAGCCTACGCCGGCTTCGCTGTATTCCGGTTCCTCAGGATGGATCTGAGGTGATGGCGATGATCGAGATCGAGAACCTGGTCAAGAACTACGGGGACGTCAAAGCCCTCGACGGCCTCCACCTCACTGTCAAGGAGGGGCAGATATACGGCTTCCTGGGGCCCAACGGGGCCGGAAAGAGCACTACGATACTGAGCACCCTCGGCCTCATAAATCCCCAGGCTGGGAGGATAAGCCTCTTCGGCAGGGAAGTCTTCGCGGACGGAAAATACAGGGAGGCCGAACTCGTAAGGGCAAAGAAGAGAATAGGCTACATGCCCGAGCACGCAACCCTCTGGGACTTTCTAACTCCCATGCAGACCTTAGACATCATCGGGGAGTCTTTTGGGATGTCAAAGGGGGAGAGGGCAAAGAGGGCAAGGGAGCTCTTGGAACTCCTCAACCTGTGGGACGTCAGGAACAAGAAGGTCGGGAAGTTCTCCAAGGGCATGAAGCAGCGCCTCCTCCTCGCCCAGGCCCTCGTCCAGAGTCCGGATCTCCTCATCCTCGACGAGCCGATGACGGGCCTCGATCCAAAGGGCATAGCGGAGTTCAAGGACATCATAAGGGAGCAGAAAAAGGCCGGGAAGACCGTGTTCTTCTCAAGCCATATCTTAGCTCACGTGGAGGAGGTCTGCGATACGGTCGGGGTTATAGTTAGGGGACAACTAAGGGTGGAGGACAGCATAGAGAACATAAAAAACCAGTTCCTGAAGAAAGCAGGCTACCTTATCCTCCTTGAAACGGACAGGCCAATCAGCTTCGAAAACGTTGACTGGGAGGTTGAGAGGGTCAGCCCGACGAAGTACAAGATAAAGGCCCCAGACGACGTCAGGCCGGAGATAAACGATGTCGTCTGGAAGCAGGGGGCCAAGATCCTCCAGCTCATGGTGCGCGTCCCAAGCCTTGAGGAGGTGTTCCTGAGCTTGGTGGAGGAGAAGGGCTAAGGCCTCGCCCTCTCGAATTTCTCCCCTCCCTTCAGGGGCTTGGTTGCGTCCACTCCCCATTTGGTTGTGATGCCCCCCTCTCCAGAGGGATCGAGGGAGCTTCCGCGGGCGTTTGGAATAAGGACGAGATCCCTGTCCGGCTGGAAGCGCGTCGCCACGGCCCACTCGACCTCGCGGTCGTCGTAGATGTCCACGTCATCGTCGACAACGACCACGTGCTTCAGACTCGGATGCCCCGCGAAGGCCGCCAGAATGGCGTTCTTTCCATCGCCTTCGTGCTGCTTGGTAATGCTGACAACTGCGTGGAGCCACATTGCTCCCCCCTCTGTCAGTCTGACCCCGTGGACCTTTGGAACAACGCGCTTCACGCTCTCGTAGATCTGGGGCTCCTTTGGAAGACCCATGAGCATGTAGTGCTCGTAAGACCCTGAGAGGAGGGCGTGGAATATCGGTTCGTCAACGTGGTACATCCTCTCAAAAACCACAACCGGCTGCTTCCTGACGACGTCGTACGTCCCCGTGATGTCGACGAAGGGCCCCTCGTCCACGAGCTCAGGGGTTATCCTCGCCTCAAACACGAACTCGCTCTCGACTGGTACTGGAATGCCCCCGAGGTTAACCGTTCGCAGGGGCTCTCCGAAAGCTACTTCGCTCATGGCCGAGGCTACTTCGAGCTCGCTCACCCCGTAGGCCACGCTCGTGCTTCCTGCGAGGAGAAGGTGAACGGGGTTTCCGACGACGATCCTTACGTCGAGCTCTTCGCCTCCCTCCGCTTTCTCCCTCCACATGGAGTAGAGGTGCCTCGGGACGAGTCTCACAGCGGCCCTCCTCTCATCGAGCACCATCATCCTGTGGAAGGAGACGTTGACGAAGCCGCCGTCCCTCGCGATTATCATCGCCGACGTGAAGTAAGGCCCCCCGTCACCGGGGTAGTACTTGGGGACAGGTAGCTCCAAAAGCGAAAAATCGGAGCTCCGGTTTTTGAGGAAGGGCGCAGTCCCCACCGTGGCGAAGGGCCTTGGATGGCTCATAGCCCTGGTCATCAGATCGAGCAATCCACCAACGTCAGTTTTCAAGTACTTGGCTATCCTCTTCCGCGTGCTCCATACGTTGCCCGCTACCTCCCACCCCTCCACGTCCTTGAAGAGAACCGGCCTGTCCCGGTATTTGAGGAGGTACCTCGTTATCTCAAGGTTCTTCTTCACGGGTTTTTCGATGACAACGACCTCATCACCGAAGGACTCCAGTATCTCCCTCAGCATGCCACCACCAATAACCCTTCCAAAAAGACTATAAAGCCCTTTTCCTGAACTCCCACTTTGACTGGCGATGTCCACAGTGACGATGGAGGTCCCGGAAGGTTCGACACTGGTCTACATACGGAAGGCCGACCCCAAGGTTTACTTCCTAATCTACGACCTCCTCACCTACAGGAAGAACTTTGGGAAGTGGGAGAAGCCCGAGAGCCTCTACGACCCCTACTCCAACTCCTTTCCCCTCGGCCTGCTTTACAGGGTGAGGAAGTTTCTGAAGGAGAAGGGCTACTCCGTTAGGGTTTACGACAGGAGAAAGGTTAGGGCGGAGAGGCTTGAGAGCGAGTGGAACGGGGCCTTCTCCCTGAGGAGGTACCAGAAGAAGGCCATAAGGAAGGCGCTGAAGGAGAGAATGGGCGTGCTTGCGCTTCCTGTGGGCAGCGGGAAGACGATAGTCGGCCTCAGGATAATCCACGAGCTCGGCCTCTCATCCCTCATAGTGGTTCACACCAAGGAGCTCCTCTACCAGTGGGGGGAGAAGGTTGAGGAAACCCTGAACGTCAAGCCGGGGCTCATCGGGGACAACCAGTGGGAGGAGGGGAAGGTAACGGTCGCAATGATCCAGACGCTCCTGTCGAGGGGACCAGAAAAGCTCCAGCGTGCTTACGGGGTGGTACTCTTTGACGAGTGCCACAGGACGTCGGCCGCGGAGAAGTTCTACCAGCTCGGTCTGAAGCTCCCCCAGGTCTACCGCTTCGGCCTCTCCGCCACTCCCTGGAGGCGCATAAGGGGAGAGGAGCTCAAGATAGAGGCAGTTGTGGGGCCGGTGATATACGAGGTGAAGGCGGAGGATCTGATAAGGGAGGGCTTCCTCTCAAGGCCCCGCTTTGAGGTCGTGACCTACAGCCCGGCCCTGCCCTCGTTCAGCGAGAGGTACAAGGAGCTCTACGAGGACGTGATAATGAACAACGAGGAGAGGAACAGGGCCATCGTCAGGAAGGCGGTCGAGCTCGCGAGGAAGGGCCACAGGGTTCTAATAGACGTCAAGAGGCTGGAGCACGGGAAGATCCTCAGGGAGATGCTCAGGAAAGAGGGCGTAAACGCCGAGTTCCTGAGCTCGAAGAGCCCCAACAGGAGGGAGGTTTTGGAGGCCTTCAAGGAGGGCAAGATAAACGTCCTGATATCGACCCTCCTAAAGGAGGGCGTTGACATACCCGAGATCTCGGCCATAATACTCGCCGGCGGCGGTAAAAGCGACATCATGACGATACAGACCATTGGACGGGCCCTCCGGCCCAAGAAAGGAATGACCGCAGTAATAGTGGACGTAAGGGACGACGACCCGCTTTTGTTCGCCCACTTCATAGAGCGCCAGAAGGCCCTGAAGCAGTACTACGGAAGGTACTACGACAGGGAGCTTGAGAGAACCTACAGTGAGATAAGCCAGTCGCCGAGCAGGGCCGCGCGAACGAGGGCCCGAGAATAGCGTGAAAAGAGGCCCTCTTTAACCTTCCTAAGGGCTTTTTCGCTGACCTCAAACTGGATGCCGTACTCTATCCTCCACAGGACGAGGTTCTCTGGTGGAGCGGGTGGGATCTTTCTCCCGTATTTCCCCGAGAGCATTTCATCGACCTCGGAGGGCTTTAGGAGGCCGAGGCCGCAGAACCTTATCGCGCTGACGATCCGCCTGACCATCTCCCATAGGAAGCTCCTACCGGTGACCTCGATCACGTAGTAGCCCCTCCTCTGCATTAGCTCGATCGAGTTTACCGTTCTCACCGGATTCCGGCCGGGTTCGAGCCTCGCAAAGGCCGAGAAATCGTGGGTTCCCTCAAATAGCCTGGCGCATTCAAGCATGGTTCCGGCTTCCAGCCCCTCATCCACGAGGTAGTAGCGGTAGGTCTTCGATCCAGCGGCGAAGCGCGGGTGAAAGTCATCCGGTACTTGGGCCCTACCGATAATCCAGACGTCCCTGAGGTGGTGGTTCAGCACCTCTGGTGTTGCGAGACCCTCCTTCCCCTTGAGGGGATCGAAGGCGACGACGTTAAAAAAGGCCGAGACTCCTCTATCCGTCCTTGAGGCACCCTTAAATTTCGAGGAAGCGGGGTCCGCTATTATCCCGAGCTTTCTGAGGGCACGGATCAGCTCCCCCTCAACGGTTCTCACTCCTGGCTGCCTCTGGAAACCGTAGAAGGCCGTTCCGTCGTAGGCTATCCTGAGGGCGAGCCTCATCTTATCACCCGAGAACCTGGTGGGGCCGCCGGGATTTGAACCCGGGTCACGGGCTCCCAAAGCCCGCAGGATGGGCCAAGCTACCCCACGGCCCCATGCCCGGCATTTAGGGGCTCTGCAAAGCTTATAAAGTTTGCGGGTTTTACTTTCTTGGCCAGGGAGGGAAGAGAATGCCCGCGGAAGGAGAGAAGCCAAAGGTCTCAGTCATAATCCCCACCTACAACGAGAGGGAAAACTTAGGGGAGCTCTTCAGGAGGATCTCCGAGGCTCTAAGCGGGGCCGGCTACGGCTTTGAAATCATAGTGGTTGACGACGACTCACCCGATAGAACCTGGGAGTACGCAATGGAGCTCGGGATGGAGTACCCCGTGAAGGTCATCAGGAGGAGAAACGAGAAGGGCCTCTCCTCCGCTGTGATCAGGGGCTTTAAAGAGGCCTCCGGGGAAGTTCTCGTCGTTATGGACGCGGATCTGCAGCACCCCCCCGAGAAGATACCCGAGCTGGTGGAGGCAATAGAGAATGGCGCCGACGTGGCCATAGCGAGCAGGTACGTACCCGGGGGGGAGGTTAAGAACTGGTACTGGTACAGGAAGCTCATCTCGAAGGGGGCCATAATGCTCGGGCGGCTGGCCCTTCCGAAGATAAGGAGCGTGAAGGATCCTATGAGCGGCTTCTTCGCCCTGAGGCGGGAGGTCGTCGAGGGGGTTGAGTTGAACCCCATAGGCTTCAAGATCCTCATGGAGATCCTCGTGAAGGCCAGATACAAGAAGGTCGTCGAGGTGCCCTTCACCTTCGGTCTTAGGAGGGCAGGGGAGAGCAAGCTCGGCGGGAAGACAATGGTGGCCTATCTGAAGCATGTCTACCGCCTCATGCACTGGTCTGGAGAGCTTGACAGGCTGATCAAGTTCAGCATCGTGGGAACCTCGGGAGTGTTCGTGAACGAAGGCTTCCTGTGGTTGTTCGTCTCGTGGCTCGGGATGAGCAAGTACATAGCCAACATCCCCGCGACCGAGCTTGCCATCCTCAACAACTTCACCTGGAATGACCTTTGGACCTTCAGGGATCTTAGAAAATCCCCCCTGTGGAGGAGGCTCTTTAGCTTCCACGTCGCTGCCCTAACCGGGGCTTTCGTTCAGTGGGTAATATACGCCCCCCTCGTTTACCTCGGCGTAAACTACCTCCTCGCCAACCTTGTTGGCATAGGTGCGTCTTTTATCGTCCGCTTCCTCTTCAACAGAAACGTGACGTGGGGCTGATTTCCAGCCACGAAGGCCGGCCCTTAAAATGGAAACTTGGGCGTCATCGCTCAAGATGGCTATCCCTTCGGGGTGAGGGGGCAGTCTCCCTCAGACTTTTCCCCACTACCCCACCGACAACCTCCAGGACCCTGTCACTGATTTCAAACAGCCTTGGGTCGTGGGAGGTCACTATCATAGGAACCCTGCCCTTGAAGGTGGAGAGAAGGTCTATGACCACCTCGGAGTTCTCGGCGTCAAGCATCGACGTCGGCTCGTCAAGGAGGAGGAGCTCCGGTTCATCCGATAGGACCATTACGAGCTCGGCCCTTTTGAGCTCCCCTCCGCTGAGATGGTTTGGATGCTTGTTGAGCACTGCTTCAACGTTCAGCTCCCTCGCGAGCTCCCTGACCCTCTCCTCATCTACCCTCCTGCCCCTCCCCTCTGCGTAAAACATTATGTTCTCCCACACCGTGAGTTCGTTTATCATCTTCCCCTCCTGAGTCAGATAACCCGCCCGCCTTCTAATTTCGAGTCCGGTCTTCCCATCCCTCGGCTCCATTCCAAAAACCCTAACGGTTCCGTGCATAGGCTGAACGAGACCGAGGATAACCCTGAGGATCGTGGTTTTACCGCTTCCAGACGGGCCCATCACAAGGATAGTCTCCCCCTTCCCGAGGGAGAAAGTTACCCCCCTTAAAGCCAAGACGCTGCCTGTGTAGGTTTCATACTTCACAAAGACGTCTTCAAACTCAACGACACCCACTTTGATCACCCCCATATGAGCACGTGAGGCGGTTTAAAGAGGGATTGAAGGGTCAGCCTCCCGTTTTCAACCAAGAGCTTTCCTGAAGTGTACGTGACACCGATGTACGCATCGAGGAAAACCGCCAGGACCAGAGCTACCGCTACGGACAGAACCACTACTAAGCCGATCTTTAGAAACAGGAACTTGAGGAAGCTCCTCTGGACGGCCTTTAAATCACCTCCCCTAAGGCTTGAGTACTCCCTCACAGAGCGGTATTTCCTCAGGGAGACTATAAAAATCAGGGAGATCGCGAGTAACCCCATGACGCCAAAGCCCCCGCTTAGCTTGTCCAGGTAGTCGGCCAAAAGACCAAGGGAGGTTACGCCATTGTACCCAACTATAGCCATGTAGTCGCTATTCCTGAGAACGGCGTTAACCACCTTGTCGAGGGATGCAATCCTTGGAAGCATGAATATGCCCAAGGAATAAGCTGAGAAAGTTAAGACGTACGAATATCCCGCCAAGGACCTTAGGTAGTACCTCACGTCGAACATAGGCTCGAAAAGCCGTATTAGGCCACTGCATGCCCTGTGGAAGAGGTAGCCCACGAAAATCCCCATGATGGGGACAAAGGCCATGAGAAGGGAGAAAAGCAACATTAAAGCCCCGTATCCCCTGCTGACGAGAACCAACCCGTTCACCCTCATGTAGCCGAGTAGAATGAAGGCGACGAGGAGGGCAGTTAAGGAGAGAAGGGAGCCCCTGCCCAATCTCCAAGTGCTTCCATTTCTGGCTATTAGCATGGTCAGATAGACGAGCCCGGTCACACCTACGAAAGTGAGAGGGGATGGGGAGTAGTCTGGAAGTATGGAGAGAAAGGCATACGCAACCGCTGAGGCCAATCCAGCCGCCAAGAAAATAAGGAACTCCTGAACAACTTCCAAGTTTCTCCGGATCCCTCTAAGCTCGAGAACCTCGAGGTCATTGCGCAGGTCTCTGAACACTGTGGAGGAGGCGTACAAAACTAAGAGGAAGAAGGGGAGGTAGATAACGACAAGAAGCCCCCCATACTTTTCAAAGAATCCCACGGTTTGCGTTCCAGCTTCCTTTACTAAATCAACTATATCGGCCCGTCTTAGGGAGATGTCGAACGAAACCGATCTGATGCCCCGATTCCGATTGATCACCCTCATCAGGTACTCCTCGTTACGCGCTGGGTCGATCCAGGTTCCGTTGAAGTACACCAAGCGGGAACCGTTGATGCCGTTCATGACGTCAACTGCAACTCCCCCTTTTCCGTATCTCTTAGTATAGAAACCGATGACATCTGCAATCAGACTGCGGGGCAGTTTTGAGGTTACGAGGCTTTCGATTATGTGGGGATCCCTGACGGGGTTTTTGATGTTGGATGCCACGTATAGGGTCACCCTAAGTCCGGAAGAGTTTAGGATGTCCTGATTTAACCATCTGAAGTATTCAGTGAGCGTTTTATTGGTAAGGGGCACCGCAACTTGAACGTACTCAACGCTGGATAGGTGGTTGAGGGGGTATTCCCTAAAAATCCCGTATGCCCTAACTAGAGAAGCGTTCCCGTCAAAGAAACGCGCTGAGACAGCTTCTGGAGTTAAGTTCCCGGATAAATTGTAGCTCAGGAGGACAGCGTGATTCTCCGGGCGGTTAAACTTGAATCCAAACTCCTCAACATCCCCGATGTTCCTAAAGAAGTAGGCCTGAAAGTACACGGTATGGCCTTTGATCTTAAGGGGTTTTATGTAAGTAACGGGAAGGGTCACGAGAAAACCGGCGCTTAGGTTCTCCTTATTGAGGTCTTTTTCGAGTGCGTTCATAACCTTCACGGTCTCCCACCGCACAGCGGAAGGCGCGGTGTTTCTCCCGAATGCAAAGTCCAAGGAGTAGACGGCATGTGGGCGGTAGTGGGCAAACGTGTACTCTACGTTATCATCAACGAGGTGACCTACCTGCCCCACGATACCGAAGATCAAGAGGGAGACCGTAAAGGACATCAATATAAGAAGGAAGAAGCTCATCCTCCGAACCATGATTTTAGTCAGGTATTTCAGCACTCATGCCCCCTCCTTCAAGTGGTACGCCGTTATGATCCCCGCTACGTAGAAGATGGAATACTGAACTAAGAGCCTCCACGTTATTCTCGTCTCAACGCCGTTTAAGATCCCAGTCGAGAGCAGTCTGAGCAGGGTGAAGAGGAAGGCCAACCCCGCCATGCTCTTCCTTCCAAAACCGTTTACGACGCCGAAGATGTAAAGGCCTGAAACCAAGATCTCAAGGGCTCTGAGGCTCCAGTACGTGGGAGGCAGGACGTTCAAGATAAGCCTCCTCTGGGCTGGTTCCATAAGGTACAGGTTTATGAGGGACATTAAGTCCCCTATCAGAACGAGCAGAAAGAAAATCAGGAACATCAGCTTTACCCATCTGCTCATCGCCATCACCCCAGGAACTGCTCGGGCTTTACGAGCTGATACCAAGCCCAGAAAACCCTGAGGTAGTGGTCATCAACGGCAGCCTTGTCCTGTGATTCAACGTATTCCTCATGCCACAGCTCGGAAAGATAAACTATAGATGGCTTAAACAGCGCCTTAGCGTACGGGTTCTCGTTCAATTCTCCGAGGAGCGTTCTCATCAGGTTGTAACTTTTTTCAGGGTCGTACCCGTTCATGAATGAATCCAAGAGAGTGCCGTTTTGAGACGCTACGTAAACAAAATGCTGGAGGGCGAAGCGGGTTTCCACGGGCCATTCACCGCTGAACGGCGCTCCATAAGTCTTACCTACCTCTCTCTTAAGGCGCAAGCTGAGGTTTAAAAGCTTCTCATATGAGAATTGGGGCTTGCCGTAAACCCCTAACGCCTTTTTCTTAAACGAATCGAAGTTCGTTAACCTTCCCTTAAGTATGCATATCTCACCCGTCTTGTACTGTAGCTCTTTTCCCCCGCTGGAAGCGAGGAAGGAAAGCTCAACCCTAAGGTCTCCCAAGAGAAGAACCCCCACCACACTCCCCTCAGAGACCTCACGCCTTGAGAGGTTTTTATACAGGGAGACAAGATGATTGACGCTACCCCTTAGAAGGGTGACGTTCTTAGTTAAGGTGCAGTTGTATGTCCTGTAATCCAACCTGCCCCAGAGGTACTCCCCGTAGAGGGCATCCTCCATCGAGTAGTAGGTTGAGTAGTTCCTGAGCACGCCATCAAACAGCTCCGCGTATTTGGAGGGGCTGGAAGGGTAAAGGCCGTTGGGAGGTGACCTGCCAACCCGATGGCCTGAATCAGATTTGATTCCATTGAACGTTATGTAGCCTACAGCCAGAGCTAAAAGGAAAAGGATAAAGAGGGAAGTAGCTTTCTTCGCATCCACCACGAACCCTCCTTACGGTTTTAGTTCAACGACGACATCCACGGATCAGCTGCCGGAGGCGAGGTTTCATGCCACCAACTACTCACCCCCAAAGCCAGGTGGGGTTATCTCTTGGAATACTTGGGTCGTTTCCAAGGATCTTCTTTGAGGGAGTATTACCTTCCAGAAATTTAAAAATGTTTCGGCTGCAAAAAGGTTAGGCTGCCAGTTTCCCATTCACACCCCGAAGGCTGCAAAAGAAAAAGGGATAAAGAAAGTCAGGCGTGTTTGGGTTTGTCCGGCAAATACCGCGTCTTGAGGCACTATGGATTATCAACCCCCAAACTTCCTCTCCTTCGCGGCCTCAACCAGTCCCCTGAAGACCGGTGCCGGGTTCATGGGCCTCGACTTGAACTCAGGATGAAACTGGGTCGCTATGAAGTAGGTCTGCCCGGGCAACTCAAGTATCTCCATCCTCCTCTCGTCGTCGCCGGCGATACCGCTGAAGACCAGCCCCGCATCCTCGAACTTCTCGATGTAGTCTGGGTTCACCTCCCAGCGGTGCCTGTGCCTCTCGTATATCAGCTCCCTTCCGTAGAGCCTGTGAGCTAAGGTGCCCGGTTTCACCTTAACGGGGTACGCCCCGAGGCGCATCGTTCCGCCGAGCCTGTCCAAACCCCTTTGCTCGGGCATCAGGTCAACGACGGGATGTGGCGTTTGAGGATCTATCTCGGTCGAGTGCGCCCCCTCAAGCCCGAGAACGTTCCTCGCGAACTCGACAACCGTCAGCTGGAAGCCGAAGCATATTCCGAGGAAGGGTACGTCGTTCTCTCTGGCGTAGCGTATGGCCTCTATCTTCCCCTCGCTTCCCCTAGCTCCAAAGCCTCCCGGAACTATGATGCCGTCGACGCCCTCTAAAAGGGCAGTTCCTTCCCTCTCAACGTCCTCCGCCTCTATCCAGCGTATCCTGACCTTTACACCGCTGGCAACGCTGGAGTGCTTTAACGCTTCTTTTATGCTGAGGTAGGAGTCGGCTAACTTGACGTACTTTCCAACGACGGCTATCTCAACCTCCTCGCTCAGGGACTTGTACTTCTCCACCATCTCACGCCAGGCATCGAGTTCAGGCTCCCTCTCTAGAAGGCCGAGCCTCTTCGTGAGGTAAGACGGAAGCCCCTCCTTCTCAAGGAGGAGGGGAACCTCGTAGGTGTCTTCAACGTCGTGGGCGCTGACGACGGCTTCCTCCGGAACGTTCGTGAAGAGGCTTATCTTCTTCCTCGCCCCCTCCTCCAGCGGGTCCTCGGAGCGGGCCACTATCGCATCCGGCTGAATTCCGAGGGAGCGGAGCTCCTTAACGCTGTGTTGAGTTGGCTTGGTCTTCTGCTCGCCAACGACCCTCAGTTTTGGAACGTAGGTGACGTGGACGAAGGCGACGTTGTCCCTGCCCTCTTCGAGTTGCATCTGTCTGGCAGCTTCAAGGAAGGGCATGCTCTCGATGTCGCCGACGGTTCCGCCTATCTCAACGACAACTACTTCATAGTCCCTCGCGATCCTCCTGATGCGCTCCTTTATCTCGTTGGTGATATGAGGGATAACCTGAACCGTCGCGCCCAAGTATTCACCTCTCCTCTCCTTCTCGATGACGGCAGAATAGACCTTCCCGGTCGTTATGTTGTGGTCGAACGTCAGGTTGGTGTCGAGGAAGCGCTCGTAGTTCCCGAGGTCGAGGTCGACCTCGCCGCCGTCGTCGAGGACGAAGACTTCCCCGTGCTGGTAGGGGTTCATCGTCCCCGCGTCGTAGTTGAGGTAGGGGTCGATCTTGATGTTGGCAGTTCTAAATCCGCGCGCCTTCATGAGCATCCCGAGGGAAGCGCTGGTTATGCCCTTTCCGAGCCCGCTGACGACGCCGCCCGTGACGAAGATGAACTTTCCCATGGCAAAACCTCCATAGGCTATGTCGTCTCTTGATTGTTAGGTGCTTAAAAACTTTGAGCCGCATCCGGCGGTGGGCAAGCGATGGGCAAAGGCTGAATCGGCCGTCCAAAAAGTATCAGGGGCCTTTAGTTATGGCCCTTTCGTGACCTCAACGCCCTCCCCTCTGTCCTCCCCTAACTCCCTTATCTCGTAGACCTTGAGGGGAACCCTCTTCAGGGCCTTGCCGACGACGGCCTTCGCTATCCTCTCCGCGTGCTCAACGCTCTGGGCGTTGAAGACCTTTAGTGTGAGGTACATCCCGACCAAACCGACGGAGCCTATGACGAAGGCGCTCTCGAAGTGAGCCCCGCAGACGGGGCACTGGGAGTAGCCGATCTCAACCCGAACGAAGTCGAGGTTCTCCTTGTTCAGCGCCTTCGTTACCTTGCTCACGGCAACGTTTATGGCGTCCTCCCGCGTCTCAACATCCCTGACTATAATCGGAGTCTCCAAAACGACGACGTAGTCCCCCATGTCCCTCACCTCATCCGAAGGCGAAGAGCCTCTCGTCTTCCCCCCTAAAGACGCCAAGGCGAACGCCGGCGTCGATGAAACCGTGGGCATAGTTCAAGGCGGCGAAGGCCGTGACGTAATCCCCCTTCTCGTAGTAGTACTTAGCGTCTTCGAAATAGCTCCTCGCCATCTCCAAAAAGTCCCTCGCCACCTCCATCAGGAGGCTCTTCTCGTGAACCGCCACCTCAAGGGTCTCAAGGGCTTTTCCGGTCACGGCAAAATACTTCTTCAGCTTCTCCTCACTGATCTCCCTGCCCACCGGTCTCGCCTCGGTGATGGTTGAGTCCCGGTTTTATAAACCTTGCCTCGACACAGTTAAATACCCAGCGAACAATCATCAAGGGGGGAGCCATGATAAGGGCCGTGTTTTTCGACCTGGACGATACCCTGATAGACACGAGCAAGCTCGCCGAGAACGCCAGGAAGAACGCCATAGAGAACATGATAAGGCATGGTCTCCCGGTTGACTTCGGGATAGCCTACCACGAGCTCCTTGAGCTCATAAACGAGTACGGCAGCAACTTTCCCCACCACTTCGACTACCTGCTGAGGCGCCTCGACCTCCCATACGAGCCAAAATGGGTGGCGGCGGGCGTTATAGGATACCACAACACAAAAATAGCCTACTTGAAGACGGTCAAAGGCGTCAGAAGGACCCTCCTGCGGCTCAAAGAGATGGGACTCCAGCTCGGCGTGATCACCGACGGCGACCCGGTTAAGCAGTGGGAGAAGATCCTCAGAACTGGGATAGACGACTACTTCGAGGCGGTTCTCATATCGGACTCCGTGGGCGTTAAGAAGCCCCACAGGAAGATATTCGAGAAGGCCCTTGAGATGTTCGATCTGAAGCCCCACGAGGCCGCGGTTGTAGGGGACAGGCTTTACTCGGACGTCTACGGCGCGAAGAGGGTCGGCATGACGGCCATCTGGTTCAAGTACGGCAAGTACGCCAACAGGGAGCTGGACTACTTGGAGTACGCCGACTTCACGGTGAGGGATCTTGAGGAGGTCGTCGAGATAATCCGGGGGCTCAACAGTGAGGAAGGTTCAGATAAGGAAGTTCCTGCTCATTGACGGCTCCTACAAGGCGAGGATTCTGAGGGGGGAGAAGACCACCACAATACGCTACGGGGACTACGAGGCCAGGCCCGGGAGTGATGTCTACCTCGTCGTGACGCCGAGCGACACGGCAGTTGCGAAGCTCAGGATAACCGGCGTTGAAAAGAAGAGGGTTAGGGAGCTCACGAACGAGGATGCGAGGCTCGACGGCTTTTCAAACGTTAAGGAGCTGCTCAGGGAGCTTTCGAGGATATACGGGGAGCTCCACGGGGACGACGAAGTTACGGTCATAAGCTTTGAGGTTATAAAACGCTTTGAGGAGGGGATACCGCTCAAGTGGCTCAAGGCCCTCAACTACCGCGAACCGGCCGAGATAGCGCGCCTCTATTTAGAAAACAAGGAAAAACTCAACCTCAACCGCGAGACGGACTTCATAATGCGGCGCGTGTACAACGAGGGGCTTGGGAAAGCCGTGAGAACCTTCGGGCCAAAGAGGATCCAGAACGCGCTTCTCAAGGCTTACCACGCGCTCTACACCGAGGGGCTGATTTAGAAAAGCTTTTAATCTGATCCTCGTTCTAAGCCCCATGAAACCAAGGGAGGGAATTTTCTGGACTCTCACGGGTTTCCTCGCGCTCCTGCTCACGGCGCAGGTGCTAAACCTCCTTGCCGGCATCAATGAGTCGGTCGATTCAAGTCTGCCCAAGGGCGGCCTTTTCACCTCCCTTCTCACGGGTACTGTCGGGATTGCAACGGTTCTCTATTTGGGGGCCTTCTTCTTCCTTGATGTTGTGAAAAGCGGAAGGCTCAGCAGGTTTACCCTCAACCTTACCGTCGCCTTTGTTCTCTCAACGCTAATCGTTGCCCTCCTCAAGGCCTTAACAGACTTTCCGAGGCCGGAAGAGGCTCCAGTCGGCTGGGGCTTTCTTGAGCGCATTGGAAATGTGAGCTACTTCTCCTTTCCCTCCGGTCACACCGCGAGGGCGTCGCTCTTCGCCTACTTCCTCTCAAAACGCTGGAAAAAGCTCTGGCCTCTCTGGTGGAGCTGGGCCCTCGCCATAGCCCTGACGAGGCTCCTCCTCCACGTTCACTGGTTCAGCGACGTTCTCTTCGCCCTCCTCCTCGGGCCGTGGGTCGGTTTGCTGGTCGAGCTCACCGAGGGGCTGTGGCTCCCGGGGTACAGGGAAACCATCAGGAGATTGGGACTGGGGGTGCTGGACGTTGAATGAGTTCCTTCAGATCTTCCTTCTCTCCCTCATTCCAACCTTTGAGGGGCGCTACGCGATAGTCTACGGGATAGGGAGGGGCTACTCCCTCTGGGGGACGCTCTTGTCGGCTTCCCTCGGTGTTCTCCTGCTCTCCCTCACTCTCCCCCCGCTGCTCCCCTACATAGACAGGCTGATGCTCTGGCTCGAAGGCACTTCCTTGGGAAAGATGGCCCGGCTCTACCTAACCTACGTTGAGAGAGTGAGGAGAAAAGCCCACCATTACGTCGAGAAGTGGGGCTTCTGGGGCCTCTTGATATTCGTTGCGGTACCGCTTCCCGGGACGGGGGTGTGGACGGGCTCCCTCGCGGCCTACCTCCTCGGGGTAGAGAAGAGACAGGTTGTCCCGGCCTTACTCCTCGGCGGGCTGCTTAGCATGGCCATAACACTCGGACCGGCGCTCGGCCTGAGAATGTGAAAAAAGAAGGGATCAGGCCGAGTCGTAGTATATCACGTAGGTGTCGTCATCGTCGTATATCTCCTGCGGGGCGACGCCCCATAGGTACTTCCAGCTGAAACCGGGGTGAGCGTCGATGTCAGGCCCTCCAGCGGCCATGTAGGAGGCCCAGACGAGCTCTGAGCAGTAGTACTTGTCCCCATAGACGTGCTTGGTCCACCACTCCCAGTCGTACGGCTTCCCGAGCTGCTGGAGAGCGAAGCTGATGGCACCTTCCCTAACGGCATCGGTGGTTCTAACGCGGAGAACCGCGACGGCATCGTACCTCTTGAGGAAGTCGCTCAGGTAGACGAGCCTTACCTCACTCGGGTTGTCCCACGCCTCGACAACGACCCAGTCCTTGGCGTTTGAGTCGTAGTAGACTATCATCCCCGTGTGCGTCCAGTAGCCGGGTATGAAGAGGTCGCTTATTGGGTTGTGCCCTATGACTATGTCCCCGGGCTGTATCCCAGTTGGGTATGGGTGGTAGTAGCTGTTGCCTCCAAGGCTAAAGGCTCCCGCCGGGGTCACGAGGACGGCAAAAACGGTCAAAACCGCCAGTATTCCGAGCACCTTCTTCATTTAAGGCACCTCCGAGAGTTGTTAGATATATATGGGCACGGGAGATTAATAAAGTTTTTTGTTTCTCACTGTGAACCTTAGATGTACTTTTGGGTACTTTGCTGCACATAGCGTTATGGGTGAAAAAAGGTTAAAAAAGTTTGAGGGCACCACCTTAGGGTCGAAATATGTTCACCGTGTGCATGCGCGACTGCTACGACACCTGCTCAATCATAAGCGAGTTTAAAGGTGGAGAGCTCAGGGTTAGGGGGAATCCCCAGCACCCGGTAACTGCTGGCTTCCTCTGTCCGAAGGGGGCGCTTTTGCCGAGGTGGTTTCATTCAAAGGACAGGCTGAAAAGCCCACTCTTGAGAACCGGTGAGAGGGGGAGCGGCGAGTTCAGGGAAGTAAGCTGGGAAGAGGCAGTAAAGCTCGTTGCGGATAAGCTGAGAGAGACGATCGAGCAGCACGGAAGCGAGAGCGTCCTCGTCTACCAATACGCCGGCGACAGGGGGGTTGTGAACTACGCCTTCCCGCTGAGGCTCTTCCACCACCTCAACGCGGCGATGCTCGACTACGGCATCTGCGACAGGGCCGGACAGGAGGCCCTAAAGGACGTCTACGGCACTGCAGTTGGCCTCGACCCCGAGGAGCTGGGAAACCAGAGGCTAATCGTCTACTGGGGACTAAACGCTTTTTGGACTAACCTTCACGGCTTCATGCTCGCGAGGAGAAACAACCTCGAAGTCTGGACGGTTGACGTCGTCAGAACAGAGACGGCCAAGAGGAGCGGCAGGTTCTTCCAGATAAGGCCCGGCACCGACGTTCTACTTGCCCTCGGTGTTGCGAAGGTCATCATAGAGGAGGACATCTACGATAGAGCCTTTGTCCGCGAGAACGTATACGGTTTTGAAGAATTCAAGAATTATGTAAAAAGGTTATCGCTTGATTATGTAAGCCAGGAGACGGGCTTGAGCATTGAGAAGATCGAGGAGTTCGCCAGAGAATACGTCGAAAAGAGGGGCGTAATCCACATCGGCTACGGCTTCCAGCGCTCTTTGGCAGGAGGTGAAGCCGTCAGGGCGATAGCCATCCTGCCTGCTTTGGTCGGCCACCGTTTCGGCTTCATCTACGACATGAAGACTATAGACAAGAGCTACGCCGAGGGCGCTTTCCTGAGGAAGAAGCCAGCAAAGGTGATACCCCAGATGAAGCTGGCAGAGTACATCGAGCGCGGGGAGATAAGGTTCCTCTACATATACAACTCTAATCCGCTCGCGAGCCTGCCGAACCAGAGCAGACTGAGAAAAGCCCTGAAAGAGAGTGACGTCTTCGTAGTTACGCACGACATCTTTTTGACCGATACTGCACTCTACTCGGATGTCGTTCTGCCTGCAAATACTTTCTTCGAGCGCTTGGACATAGCGGACAGCTACTACCACCGCTACGTGGCTTTAAACGAGCCTGTGGCGAAGCTCTACGGAAAGAGCAACAGCGAGGTGACGAGGTTGCTCGCGAGCGCCCTGGGAATAGACAACCCATATCTCTACGAGAGCGACGAGGAAGTGACAAGGAAAGTCCTCGAAGTCAACGGTCTGAGTTGGGATGAGCTTAAAGAGAGAGGCTTCGTCAAAGTGCCAGAAAAGCGGAGAAGGTGGGAGACACCGAGCGGGAAGATAGAGTTCTACTCCCAGAGGGCCGTCGAAAGGGGCCTGAGTCCCTTCCCAGAGTATCGCCGCTTTGAGGGGGGATACCCGCTCAGGCTCCTCACTCCCACCCACAGGATGACGATAACGAGCCAGTACCACAACACGTACGGAATGATAGACCCTAACCTCTACATCAACCCCGCGGACGCTGAAGAGAGGGGCATCCAAGACGGCGAGGCGGTAGAGGTCTTCAACGACTACGGAAGGATCCAGACAAGGGCAAAGCTGAGCGAAGACGTTCCTGAGGGTGTCGTTCTCCTCTACAAGGCCTTCTGGGTTAGCTTACTGGGCTGGAACGCCAACTTCCTCACGGCGGACAAGACCGTTGAGGGCTACGGGAACGGCTCAGCGTACCACTCAACGTGGGTGGAGGTCAGGAGGGCCTGAGGTTCTCTAACCTCCCAAACTCTCTGAATATCATCGCCCACTGGGAGAGAAAAATCAGGAGAGCTCCTTCCCCATCGTTTCCTCTCCAAGCGCAAGAACGTCCAGCGCTCCCGCTATCGCGACGACCGCTATGAGCAAAACGGCCAGCGCCACCCCGCTGAGCTCCATTATCTTTCCGGCCAGTATCGGCGCTATGCCGCCGCCAATCCTCGCCATCGTCCCGGCCCAGCCCGTTCCAGTCCCCCTGACCTCAGTCGGGTAGAGCTCCGGGGTGTAGGCGTATATCGCCCCCCATGCACCGAGGTTGAAGAAGCTGAAGGCTATTGCACTCGTCGAGGATTGATGTGACTGTATGGTTGTTTTAGTTAGGGTATAGTTCTCACTCCTGTGGTGTATTTTTTCAAATTGAATACTATCCAAAATTTTATTACATTACTTCTCCCCTATCTTTTCTAAGGAGTCTTCTGAAAGCTTACTTCTTTAAAAATTATTAACTCTATGTTGTAAACTATAAGTTTACGAAAATCATAAATATTCATTAAATCAGTCGAATCATGTATGATCATAAGATTGAGGGGGTATTAATGGAAGGGTATATCCCTCCCGTCGGAGAAGACCTCGGACATGAACTTGGCAGTGTTGTAGTTGAAGTCGGTGGTCCGGGGCCAATATTCACTCAGATTATGCCAGTTCTTTTCGTAGTTATTTGGTCCTTACCGTTAAAAGACAAAACATCAGGAGGTGAAAACGCATGAGCTACGTGCCCCCTGTTGGTGGTGATGTTGGTATTAATTCTGGAATTACTGAGAAAATAGCAATAAGTCATGCATATGTGTTGAATATTGGGGGTACAGTCACAGCAGTAGCTGCAGTATGGGTTATTGCCGGAATGTACATTGCAATTGTTTGGGGAATTTTTGGACCAATAGCAAAGTGGCTTTTACAGGGTAATGTCTCCACAATTAAAGATTTGAGAATACAGCGATAGTATCTTTGACTAAAAACTACAGATGGAGGATGAAGATAATGAGAGTAAGTGTTGACAATTTGTCAAATGAGCTTCAAACGTTTTATTATTCTTTTTCGGCTATTTTCGACAGATTTATTCGAATGTCCAATAGTGTACCTGTACCTTACAGGGCCGGAGAATTAAAAGAGCTTCCGGAGATATTTAGTGAGCTTAGAAAGCTTTATCGCAAGTATCACATCTGGCCAGAAGATCTGAAAGGTCCTGTTTCTGCAGCAATCGATATTACGTATCGATGTAACTATAATTGTCCCTACTGTTATGTTGGTTGTTTCTCAAATGCAACTCGCAGAGAGCTCAGTAAAGAAGAAATATTTGATGTCATAGATGAACTCGCAAAATTAGATGTTTTAGTCTTATGTTTATGTGGAGGCGAGCCAACACTTCGTAAGGATTTGTTTGATATTATACAGTATGCTAACGGAAGGGGGATTGATGTTAACATGGTAACTAACGGCTCATTAATATCTGATAACTTTGCTTCAAAACTTGCTGAAAGTGGTATTGCTGCGGTTCAAGTATCCTTGGATGGCTCTAAACCTGAGATTATGGAAAAACTAAGACCTAAAGGTTCATATGATAGGGCTATTAATGCAATAAAGAATCTAACCGGATACAGTATTCCGACAATTGTAAGTTTCTGTTCAACAAGATTGAACATAAGTGACTTCCCAAACATCGTTGAGTTAGGTGAGAAACTTGGTGTTTTATCTATTCGCACAATGTATTTTGTTCCTGAAACCTATGGACATATAAAGTTAATACCAACCGATGATCAGTACAGAAAACTAATAACATGGATATCTGAACACAGTCATGAGTACTCTACCAGAATCGAATTTGGGGATCCAACTGAGCATATTATAATTGGGCCATATACTTCATTAATCTCTCTTTCAATAAGTGCAGAAGGATACATACTTCCAACGCCCTATCTAAGTCTGGCATATGGTCACGTTTCAGATGGGATAGAAAAACTATGGAAAGAAGGGTTAGAATATGTGTGGAGGACTAATCCAGTGCTTTTGTCAATATCCTCCTATCTAAAAACTGAAAAGGATTTTCTCAGGTTAAAATCTCTGTTTATGACGAGGATAGATTCGGATTACTTAAATCTTCTACGCTTAGACGAGGAGGATTTGTTTAATCTAGCAAGAAAGATTAAGGAGGTGCTATCAATATGATAACTAGTAACTTAATAGTCAATATTAATGATCATGTTAAAAATTTGTTACATGAAGTAAGCTCCGATAAATACACAATTAACCTACCCAAGAACTCAAAATTTAGGTTTGAGCATGATGGAAGAGTTATTGGATTCAATCCAATTACCTGGAAAATCACAGTGATGAATCCCACTATGGGGGAGATTATAAGAATACTTCAGAAAAGGGGGAGTGTAAAATTTTCAGACCTTGTCATGCATCTGCACTTTATATATCCCGAAATCCCAAGGAAAATAATAAAAAATGATCTGAAGAGCGCCATACTATGGTTGTTTACAAATGAGTTCATATATCTACAAAAAGGGAATAAGAATGTTCACTTTATAGACATAATACAGAAGGCTGCTCAAAATATTAATCATAATGGAGTGTGAGAGCGGTGAGGGGTAGTCCCCTTTTACTGTCCCTACTTTTCTCTTTAGGGATAGTTGGATTGGTCCTTGTGATCATAAAATATTACTTCGATGCCCACACCCCTCAAGCAGTGATTATTAAACACGAAAACAATCAGACGATTCTTGCAATAAAAACGAAAAGAAAAAACATTTCAATTAAACTTAAAGATTTTCAAATTAAAGATTATCGAGATGTGCTTGTCTGGAGACTTTGGGGACTAGAATTTGGCCGATATAGACTTGGCAGATATAAAGGCAAATATGGCAAGGTGTTTTCATATGCTATTTCAGATTCTGGCTTGCTTATAGATGACATAGATGGAAAAAGATACTACCTAGCTTTTGACAATATCCACGAAGTTATAGACGCTATACTAGACAATAGCATAAAAGAGAAAGTCATAGAGGTGAGAAAATAATGAGAATTAAGCCGATCGTTGTAAAAGAATTTTGGCAGTATTTTTCGAACAAGAACTTGATTGTGCTCTCGACAAACGCTTTGGTCATACTTGTCATCGGTCTATTGCTGATTATGACCGGACCGCAGTATCTAACCCCATATTCAAAACAAGTGGCTATAAATCAAATATCGGAGAATCCTTCAGTATTCGGACTGTCCAAGGAAGATGTAGCAAGAATGGGTGAGAGTGCAATAACCTTTGCCTCATTGGTATCACAATTACCGGTTATAATAATATTGGCCTCAGCCTTAAGTTCTTACGTCTCGATGGTGGCGTCACTATTTCATGAGAAGTCAAATAAAACAATGGAGATCCTTTTTTCGTCTCCTCTCTCTGAATCTGAGATTCTTTTGGGAAAACTGTTGTCTGGATTGCTCTTTAGCCTACTTTCGTGGGGTTCTAATTTTGTGGCCGTTCTCGGCCTTTTGCAGTACCTACATTTAAAGACTCTGGGAAGCATGTGGATCCCAACGAAATACTTTCTTGTTATTGCGGTATTTGTCCCCTTCTCAATGATCTTTCTTTCTATTAGTGTCGGGTTAATAGTTAGTATAAAAATAAAAAGCCCCGAGCTAGTGAACGTCATAAGCTTCCCTTTAGTTTTAGTTCCAATCGTGATATCCTTCATCTCTTACAGAATGAGACTGGAAGGTGTTCTTCAAGTTTATATGCTCCTAGGGACTGTCTCAATAGTGGTATCACTTATAACTGCAATGTTTGGCAAGCGTGTTATCAACCGCCTAGTATTCATTACAAATTAAAGGGGTGATTCCATGCTTGAGGTTGAAAATATTAGTGCAGGTTATGGTAATGGCGATGTGATAAAAAATCTAAGTTTTATCGCAATTAAAGGGGAAATTTATGTATTGCTGGGAGCCAATGGTGCAGGTAAAACCACGACATTTAGAGCAATCACCGGTATTTTACCCCTTTCTCAGGGCAGAGTAGTGGTTGATGGAATCGATCTTTGGGTGGAACCTGAAAAAGCTAAAAGAAAGATCGGGTATCTGCCAGAGGGGGAGCGAGTTTATCCGGATTTAACTGTCTACAAGAATCTGCGATTTTTCGCCAGAATTTATGATGTTGAAGAAGAGCGGATTAATGAACTTCTAAAAGAATTTGGACTTGAAAAATATCGAGATACAAAAGCGGGATATTTGAGCAGGGGGCTCAGGAAACGGCTGGCTCTAACCAGGGCATTGCTTCACGATCCAGATATTTTGGTTTTAGACGAGCCCTTCAGTAACTTGGACATTCCCACAGTTTTAAGCTTGAGGGATAAGATCTTTGAAATGCTGGAAGAAGGCAAGACAATTTTATTCTCAACGCACATTCTAAGTGAGCTCCAGAACTTTGAGGGGACAAGATGCAGGGTTGGAATAATGAAAGATGGAAAACTCATTTTGGAGGAAAAACTGGAGAACCTGCTCAACAGAATCAGCAACATTGAGGTACTTTTTAAAGTCGACAAAAAACAACGGGCAAAAGAACTACTGGAGAAGTTCGGATATCCTGTTGAGGTGGAAAGCACCGGAGTTGCTGTGAGGGTTTCTAATTATAATGAGGAGACTCCTGCAATAATGAAGATACTCTTAACACAAGGGGTCAATGTATACGAAGTAAAACCAAAAGAACCTCCAATAGAGAAGGTGTTTACAGAAATGACAAAAAGCAATCATGTATGACCAAAAGGTTTTTCTGGTTCGGGAAACAGTGTTGATAACTGAAGCTGGAAACCAAGCATTAAAGTGGTATCCTTCAAAACATTAAATCCTCAGCGGTTGCATCTTTCCACCCGGGGTGGTCAAATGGACGTTCTGAGGAGGTTCAAGCTCCTGCTCGTCCTCATAGGCACCGGTTTTTTAGGGAATCTCCTTGTAATCTACTACCTCCACAAGGGGTTCACCTACGGCCAGATCGGTCTTGTCAGTGCCCTCAGCGCCCTCGGCTTCTTTCTGTTTGAAGTTCCTACAGGTGTTGTTGCTGACAAGGTGAGCAGAAAGACGAGCGTTCTCATTGGGATTGCCCTCTTCTCCCTCGGCTCCGTCATACTCCTCTTCCTCCAGAACTTCCTTATGCTCGTTGTCTACGCCCTAATCTCTTCCCTCGGCGCGACTTTCGTGAGCGGGAGCCTCCAGGCGTGGCTCTTTGACGACCTCAAGCACCTTGGGATGGAAGGAAGGTTTAGAGAGGTCATGAGAGATGCTAAAAGCCTCGGCCTTTTAATCTCGGCAGTTACGATTCCCTTAGGTGCTTTCCTTGCCCAGTTCTACGGCTTTACCCTGCCCCTCGCGATGACGCTGGCGGTTGAAGTTCTCATGTTCTTCGTGGCTTTTTCAATCCCGGAGTACGAGTTCAAAAAGCCCGATGTTTCTTACCCTCTCCACGTGCTCGGCTCCGCCAGGGAGCTCCTTAGACAGGACATCTTCTGGTTCGTGCTCTTCTCGATCTTCGTGGCCCTCTCTATGAACCAGTTCAGGAAGTTCTTCGAGCCCTACCTCGGGGAGATGCTTGCGAAGAGCCTTCGGACGACTCTGATGGGCACCCTCGGCCTCCTCGGAGTCGTTGAAGTCCTCATTAAAGCCCTCCCCAAACTCCTTGGGGTGAGGATGAGGGACGAGTGGAGCAGAAAAGCCTACGAACTGGCACCCGTTCTGACCCCGTTTTTGACCCTCCTCTCTACCGTATACATGAACCCGCTCTTCGTGGTCATCCTCGGAATAGTAGCTACGTTAGTGAACGCGGCGTTTGCCTTTAACGTTGTCATCGAGTTCCAGCACAGGATACCGAGCGAGAAGAGAGCCACTATAACCTCCCTTAACATGATGTTCTCCGCCATTGTGATGGCGGTCTTCTACACTCTCTACGGCTTTGCGGTTGACTGGCTTGGACTTCGAAAGGCGAGGCTGGCCTTTGCAGTTCTCCTCCTCGGGATAGGAGTAGCTCTTAAGGCCATTCAGGCCCTCGGCGTCCTCGGCGATGCCCTTGAGCTGAGACATCTGGCAGAAGATTGATAAAAAGATACGGGAACAAATCTTTAGGTTCTCAGAGTCCCTCCATCCTCCTTAGGACGATTACCTTTGCCTCGTCGAGCGCCAGCATCCAGGCGAGGGCGTAGCCCCAGATGAGGAGCGAAAGCTTCCAGCCTATCGGGGTCACGAAGATGCCGTAGACCACTATGAGCGTCGCGAGGACTTTTGTTATCACCGCCGACCAGAAGAGGAGACCGCTCGGATAGGGCTTCTCCCAGAGGTGGCCCCTCGCCCTCGTCACAAAGATTGTTAGGTGCCCCGCCACCGCGAGCTTCAGGAAGACGAAGGACTGTATCTCCGGTCTGCTGAGCAGGAGAATCCTCTCGGCTATGTAGAACAGGAGGAAGGAGCTTATCACCCCGACGAAGCCGAGAAGTGTTGAGAGGACGAGAACCTTGTACATGTTCCAGCGGACGGGTTTTCTCGGCGTTACGACGTTGTCGTACGCTATAGCCAGTATGGGTGCGTCGTTGAAGAGGGCAAGGAGGACTATCATTATGGCTGTTATTGGGTAGAAGTTGAAGACGAGTATGGCGAACGTTACGAAGAAAAGAACCCTTATCGTCTCGGTTATGCGGTAGACGACGTAGCTCTCCATCCTCTGGAAGATTCTCCTTGCCTCTTCAATTGCATGGGCTATAACCGACAGCCCTGGCTGGAGGAGGACAACATCGGCGGCTGCCCTCGCCGCGTCGGTCGCTCCCGAGACCGCTATACCACAGTTGGCCTTCTTGAGTGCGGGAGCATCGTTTACGCCGTCGCCGGTCATAGCCACCATGTGCCCCGTCCTCTGAAGGGCGTCAACTATTCTAAACTTGTGCTCCGGATAGACCTCGGAGAATCCATCGGCTTCCTCAACGAGCCTCTCAACCTCAGAATCGCGCTTCGCCTTGAGCAGTTCGGTCATGGAAACTATCCTCGTCCCGAGGCCGAGTATCTTTGCTATGTGCCTCGCTATCGCTATGTGGTCGCCCGTGACCATCTTGACGTTAACGCCGAGCCTCCTTATGGCCTTTATGGCCTTCGGCGCGTCGTCCCTTGGCGGATCGAAGAGAGGGATTATGCCCACGAACTCCCATTTACCGTCCCGTGTTCTCGCAACTCCGAGGGCCCTGTAGCCTTCCCCTGCCAGTTCATCAACGACCTTTGTTGCCTCCTCCCTGAGCCTCTCATCCGCCTTACAGAGGTCGAGGATAACCTGCGGTGCGCCCTTGGCTACCTTGAACTTCTCATTGTTGCTTATCTCGGCCTCGGTTCTCTTTATCACCGGGTCAAAGGGCGTGAAGTGAACCTGCCTGAACTTCGATATCGCATCCTTAAGCTTGAACCTGTCAAGGGCCCTTAAAATCGCAAGGTCTATCGGGTCGTTGTCCTCTTCCCTGCTCGCCAGCGCGCCATAGAAAACGACGTCCTCCTTTTTGTAGCCGTTGAAGGGAACCGGATCTCCAACCGTCAGCTCGTTCTTCGTGAGCGTCCCAGTTTTATCGGAGCAGAGGACGTCAACTCCAGCCAACTCCTCGATTGAGACGAGCTTCGTAACAACGGCCTGCTTCTTGGCGAGATTTAAGGCCCCTATCGCCATTGTTATTGAGAGTACCGCCGGCATCGCTGCTGGTATAGCCGCCACCGTTAAGACGAGGCTGAAGCGTAGGGCCTCGATGAGGCTCTCGTGCCTGTGGATAGCCACAATGAACACGACGGAGACGAGAAGGAGGGCGAGGATTATAAGGTAGTCACCGACCTTGATGACCATCTTCTGGAACGAGCTGACCGTTTTAGCGCTCTCAACGAGCTGAACCGTCTTGCCGAAGTAGGTGTTCAGACCGGTTCCGGTGACAACTGCCGTCATTTCGCCCTTCTTAACGAGAGAACCTGAGAATGCTATGTCTCCTACCTTTTTCTCAACTGGAAGTGACTCACCGGTGAGTGCCGATTCATCAACGAGGAGGTATTCACCCTCTATGAGCTTGACGTCAGCGGGGATTATGTCTCCCATCCTCAGGCGGATTATATCGCCCGGGACGAGCTCCCTCGCCGGGATGACTTTCCACTGGCCGTCGCGCAGAACCCTCGCCTTCAGCGCCATCTTCTGCTTGAGGTATTCAATAACGTTCTCAGCTTTGTGCTCCTCCCAGAAGCCGACGATACCGTTGAGAGCCAAAAGGGTCATGATTATCCAGAAGTCAGCCCAGTGCCTTATTATTGCCGAAAGAACCGCCGCAAGCTCTATCATCCATGGAATTGGGCCCCAGAAGTATGAGAGAAACTTTATGACAGGGTTTACCTTCTTCTCAGGTATCTCGTTTGGCCCGTACTTCTCAAGCCTCCTCTCAGCTTCATCAGAGCTCAGTCCGTTTCTCGACGTCCCGAGTTCTTTGAGAACCTCATCAACGCTAATGTGCTTGTAATTTTTTCCAACGACCATGTTCTTCCCCCCTGGTCATATTCGAGGAAAGAGTATATAGGAATTTCGGGCATTTTCAAAATTAAACTACGACAAAATTAAAGATTAAGAAATCGTCCATCTAAAAGATTGAGAACCATTTTTTGATCATCCTTTCACGTTCAGAGTAAAAAATAAAAAATCATTTCGTCGCCCTCGTTATCCCGACGTCCTTCACAAGCACGTAGGGCGTCGTTACCGGAGTTTCCACCTCCCACCAGTGGACGTGGCAGCTCTCCTTTGTAAGGGCTGTAATCCTGCTCAGTATCCCAAGGAGGTTGTCGCTAACGCGGATGTTCCTTATAGGCTTAAGCTCACAGTCCTCGATGAGGAAAATACCGTCCCTCGGGATGGTCGAGAAGTCCCCGGTGACGTAGTTCTGGAAGCGCGTGTACCAGACGTTGGTTACGTAGATTCCCCGCTCAACCTCGCCGAAGAGCTCCTCCTTTGAGTAGTTGCCCGGCTCAAGGACGACGTTCCACGCGTGCGGCATTATCAGGCCGGCGTTAGCCGTTGTCTCGGTCTTGTACTTCCTCGCTAAACTCGTGTTGAGGAGGAAGCTCTTGAAGGTTCCGTTCTCAATTATCGTCGTCTCCCTCGTTGGAACGCCCTCGTCGTCGAACTTCCTGCTTCCGTAGCCGTTGGGCAGGTTTCCGACGTCCTTGATCGTGACTATCTCGTTCGCGACCTTCTGGCCGAGTTTGTTCACGAAGGGCGAAAAGCCCGCCTCTGCAGCGTAGGCTGACGTCATGAAGCTCATGTAGCTCAGCAGGTTTGCAAATGCCAGAGGATCAAAGACGACATCAAACTTCCCTTCAGGCCCCTGCTCCGGATTTTTAGCTAAGCTCGCTATCTCTCCTGCCTTTCTTCCAGCCGATTCGGGGTCGAACTTTTTGAGAACCCTAACTGAGTTCGTCCCGTGCCCGCTCTCAAGGTCGCCGATGAAGGCCCTAACGCTTATCTCTATGCCCGCTCCCTCATCGAAGGCTTCCACACCGTTGCTCGTGGTGAGGTAAACCCTGTTGTGGTCGGTGTAGAGAACCCCGGCAACTCTTTTAGCGCCTTCCTCAAGGGCCGAGTTTATGGCCCTCTCGACGTACTCGTTCGGCTCGTCGAGTTCTACGATGGCTTTATCAAAGGTCTCCGGGATGTCCCTATACTCAAAGGGCCCCTCCGCTATTCCGTAGTAGTCCTCCTTTGGCGCCATCCCCTTCATGTTGCTCAGGAGCGTTTTGAGGGTGCGCTCGATGTTCTCCTCGCTCAGCTCGGTTATCGTCGTTCCAGCTATTCTCTTCTCCAGCTCAACGAAGAGCTCGACCTTTCTCTCGTGCCAGTTTTTGGCGACGGTTATCTCGTTGTTCGCGAATCTAACCTGCCTCCTGTTGCTCTCATAGGCGAGAACAACCACATCGCCGAAGCCGAGCTCCTTCGCATTCCTAAGGATGAAATCGTTAAGCTCGAACATCTTTCTCACCTCACGGCCTCCTCAGGGGTATGTCGCGAAGCCTTGCATGCGCTCCCCCCATCCAGACCGGGACGCCCTGTCCGGGCTCGCCCTTTCCACAGGTTCCCGGATAGAACTCAACCTCTTTACCAACGGCGTCAACACTGCTCCACAGTGCCCTCGTCGTTATCTCTAAGATCGGCCTCCTAACAGGGTGCTTTATTTCCCCGTTCTCGATGAGGTAAGCTTCCGTGCCTATGTACCTCTGCTGATACCTGCGGTCGTCTATGTTCCACTCGTTGAAGCTCACCATGTAGACGCCGAGCTTCACATCCTCTATCAGCTCTTCAAAGCTGTAGTCGCCGGGAGCGAGATAGGTGTTCGCCATCCTGACTATAGGCTCGCGGTTGTAGTTGATGGCACGAGCTGCGGCATTTGAGCGCTGACCGAGCTTGTAAGCATATTCCCTGTTCGTCAGGAACTCGGTGATGATCCCGTTCCGTATAAGGTACCTCGGTCTCGCTTTCACGCCCTCGTCGTCGTAGAGGTAGAAGCCCCAGCTGTTCGGCAGAGTCGGGTCGTCTATTACCGTAACGACTTCACTGCCAATCCTCTCTCCGAGCATCTCAGGTTTAACGAAGCTCTCTCCAGCCTGAGCTGCCTCCCTTCCGAATATCCTGTCGGACTCGTATGGGTGCCCGACACTCTCGTGGACGGCTATGCCCGCCACTTCAGGGCTTATCACGAGGTCGACCTTCCCCTCGGGCGGCTTCTTGCCCTCGGTGATGAGCCTTTTCAAAGCTTTAACGTCTTTAACCGCCCACTCCCAGGGCTCGTCCTTCTCGATGAGCTCCAAACCGCCGGAAAAGGCCCTCTCAACAAAGGGCGCCTGCTCCATCTGACCGTTCTCGAAAACAACGAGGTTGTACATCGTGGAGACGCGCGGGATGATGCTCTCGATGAAGGCTCCATCGCTGTTGACCATTATCTTGTGCCACACCTGGTCTGAATAGCCGAGGTAGCGCATCGGCACGTTTACGCCCGTGCCCTTTACCTCCTCCTCGATTTTCCTGAGGAGCTCAAGCTTCTCCTCCGGAGAAACGTCGCGGAAGTCCTTCCTCATCTTGACCTCATAATAGACCTCGTGGAAGTCCTCCTCCGAAAAACGAATCGGCTCGTTCCTGACGCGGGAGGCAGATTTAGCGAGCTTTACAGCCTTCTTCACGGCTTCTCCAACGCTTTCCCTCGTGAGGACGTTCGTGCTTGCGAAGCCCATTCCTCCGCCGAGCAGAACGCGAACTCCAATGCCCCTATCTGCTAAAATCTCCAGGCCCTCTGGAGAGCCGTTCTTCATTGCTAAGGAAGTGCCGTTCTTCTCCTCAAAGCGGGCCTCGGCGTAGTCTGCGCCGAGCTCAAGGGCCTTCTCGACGGCGAATTCTACAAGTTCATGCATGCGCACCACCTCGGTTCACTGCATTAAAGGTGCCCGCCAAGGTATAAAATCCTTTCCGTTTAGATGGTGGTCGAAAAGAGGGTTTTTGAGCAACGGACTTTACTTGGTAATATGAAGTTCGTCCGATCACCGAACCCCCTGCTCGTCATCGGCGGATCCTCCCGCCGGGGGAGCCTCCTTCACATCCCCCTCCCGCCCTACGCAGATATCCAGCTCCTCCAGCTGTGGAAAGTCCTCCGCTGGGCCGAAGCGATGGGTCCAGTGCCCACAGAGACCTCAAACCCCGAGAACCTTGAGCTCCTGAACCTCGGCTGGGAAGTCTACACGGGCTCTCCTCCGAGGGAAGGTCGGTTCTCGGGAATGCTGAGGGCTTTACATGCCCTGATGAAGCTGCCCAGGAATAAACTGGATCGTGCAATCGAGTTTGGAGAAGTCTACGATTTCGGGCGGGGCATCGGGCACGCTTCGAAGGTCACCCAGATGGCGATTCTCCTCTGGCTGGCGCTGGCTGAACGGCTCGGCCTTGGGGAAGGGAGCTTAGAGCCCCTGGTTCTGGCCGCCGTTCTCCACGACATTGGAGTGGGGATTGATGAGGAGAACCACAACTTCGTGGGCGCGGTCATCGTTAGGAGCGTTGGCTGGCTGGAGGGCTTTGAGGCCGAGCTCTTTTCAGGGCTGATCTATCATCACAGGCCTTCAACTGACCTCCGGGGGGAGGGCTACCCTGTCAGGGCCCTGGCCTCAATACTACGGGTAGCGGACGGCCTTGACTACTCCCTTAACCAGGCGGTTTGGGATATAAAAGTCGGGGGAGGGGAGTGCCCGGTTGTAACGGTTGTGTGCAGGGGCCTCTGCCACGGCTCGCTTGAGAGGGCCATTAAAAAGGCCGGTTCCCTCCGGGATCTTCTCGGCTGCCTGGAGTTTGAGTTCGGGGGATTCCTTTGAGACAGCATGTGGCAGTAAAGTTTTTTAACTCTTAAAAAGATAACATTTGAGGTGATACCATGGGTGACCCGGATTCCGCAAGAAGCCTGATACACATTGGGGACATAATAAACCTGATAATAGGGGTGCTCGTGTTTTTGGTGATAACGGTGTTCAGCCTCGGCATCGGCATAATAGTTGGCTGGATACCACTCGTCATAGCCATATGGACGCACATGAGGGTTAAGGACGCGCTGGAGCTCATCGACGCAGGGCGGTACAGGGAGGCAAAGGACAAGGTCATGATACCCTCCATAATCTCCCTCCTGTTCAACAGCCTCATCGGCGGCCTGATAATACTGATAGGGGCGGTCTCGCTGCCATCTGAGAACGTCCAAGAAGTCCCCCAGGGGGCAGGGGAAGTTTTCTGACCCCGCTTCTCGTTTTTGATTTTGTCTCAGAACCTCTCCTCGCACTCGCACGGCTTCTTCCCGCAGTATGGGCAGACGCCGGGGTACTTCTTCTTTGCGGCATCTTCAAGGTCTACTCCGAGGAGGTTCGCCAAACTGGCGAGCCACGCTAAAACATCTGCGAACTCCTCCTCCATGGCTTCTCTGTTCCTTTTCCTTATCGCCTCGCTCAGCTCGCCGACCTCCTCCACGAACCAGAGGAAGGTTCTCTCGACACCCCTCTTGGAGTCCTTGTGGAAGTATATCTCCCTGATCATCTCCTGGAATTCCCTTATCTCCATCTCTCTCACCCGAGGGGCTTAAAAACCGCTCGCCAGCTCGATTAGCTTCTTCATGTGGATTTTCGCGGTGTCGAAGACCTCAACCGGAACGTCGCCGGGCTTTATGGCAAGGGGAAGCTCAGTGCAACCGAGGATAACTCCTTCTATGCCCTTTTCCCTCGCGTATCTCTCGACCAGCTCTATCAGATAGGGCTTGCTCTTCAGGTTCTCGAAGGACAGTTCCTCGAAGATTACCCTGTTGACCTCGTCCATCTCCTCCTCGGTCGGTGTTACCACGTCAAAGCCTGCCTCGCGAAGGGCGTTTTTATAAAAGCCGGCCGTCATGGTGGTTTTCGTCCCAAGGAGGAGGACTTTCTTAACTCTCCTGCGCTTCATCTCCTCGATGAGGGTATCTATTATGCTGACCATTGGAACGTTCACCGCTTCCTGAACCTCCGGAAAGACCATGTGTGGCGTGTTGGCGGTCATGGCGATTATCTCTGCCCCCGCTCTCTCAAGGGCCCTCGCCGCGTTTATGAGGAGCTCCTTCCTTCCCTCCCAGCCCCGGGGGTTGTCCTTGAACTCCGAGAAGTTTATGGAGTAGATCATCAGCTCCGGGAATGTGAAGGGGCCTAAAAGCTCGCGGCTCATCCGTATGTAGTTCCGGTAGTAGTAGAGGGTTGACTCGGGTGTCATTCCGCCGATTAGGCCTATCTTCTTCACGCCGACCACCGTCCCAACTAATCCCCACTGATTATGAACTTTTTGGCCCGGCAAAGGGATAAAAAGGTTCAGGTCGCTTTAGAGGTGGTGAGTGCTATGCCGATAACGACGAAGACGGGAGATAAGGGTATGACCGGCCTCTTCACTGGGGAGAGGGTGGCCAAGTTCTCGGCGATAATGGAGGCCAACGGCACGATAGACGAGCTCGACAGCTTCCTCGGCGAGGCAAAGCACCAGCTGCCCGAGGATATGGCTGGAATAATAGAGAAGTTACAGGTGAAGCTGTACGACCTCATGGCCGAGGTAGCGAGCAGGGGAAAGCTTGATAAGGTAAAGGGGGAGGACATAAAGTGGCTGGAAGATCTCATTGGGAAGTACGAGTCCGAGGTGACCCTTGAGGGCTTCGTAATACCCGGTTCAACCCCTGCGAGCGCAAAGCTCGACGTCTGCCGGGCGGTGGCGAGGAGGGCCGAGAGGATGGTATCCAGGCTCGTCCTTGAACACGGCTTTGGGCACAGCGCCCTGGTCTACCTCAACAGGCTCAGCGACCTGCTCTTCCTCATGGCGAGGTACGTTGAGCTCAGGGAGGGGAAGATCAGGTACGCGCGCTGAAACATTTAGAAAAGGTAAAGAAAGGCTCACTGCTGCGGGCAGACGTCCTTCTCCGTGGGCGGGTTGGGGTTGAGCCCCTTCCTCTGCCTTATCTGCCTTATCACGTTGACCGCGAGCTCGCTCGGGACGCGCTTGAAGCCAGCGTGCTCCGTTGTCCAGAGGGCCTTTCCGCTGGTCGCGCCGCGTATGGCACCGGCGAACCCGAACATCTCGGCGACCGGGGCCTCGCCTATGATTATCATGACCTCGCCCTCCTGGCGCATGTCTATGAGCTGGCCGCGCCTCTGGTTGAGCTCCCTGCTGACGGGCCCCATGTACTCGTAGGGGATGTTGATGATGACCTTCTGGTACGGCTCGTAGAGGACGGGGTTGGCCTTCATCATGGCGCAGTGGATGGCCGTCCTTATCGCGGGGTAGATCTGGGCGGGGCCGCGGTGGACGTTGTCCTCGTGTATCTTGGCGTCGTGGAGTCTGACAATTACCTTCATAACGGGCTCCTTGGCGAGCGGGCCCTCGTCCATGGCCATGTGGAAGCCGTCCACGAGCAGGTCCATGACCTCGTTGAGGTACTGGATACCCTTGGTGTTGTCGAGGAACATGTTGCCGTTGTAGACGTCGACGATGCCCTTGGCGATTTCGTAGTCCATGCCGAGCTCGGCGAGCTTCTTGGCGACCTCCTTCGGGTTCTTGGGCCGGCCCTCGGGTATGTCCCCCTCGTGTATCGCCTCGTATATCTCATCCGGCATCGGCTCGACGGTTATGTAGAACCTGTTGTGCTTGTTCGGGGACTTCCCTTCGACTATGGGGCTCACCTTGGTTATGCTCTCGCGGTAGACGACGATCGGCGGCGAGACGTCAACGTCCAGCTTCCACTCAGTCTTGAGCCTGTAGAGCTTTACCTCAAGGTGGAGCTCGCCCATGCCGCTGAGGAGGTGCTGACCGGTCTCTTCGTCTATCTTGACGTGGAGTGTCGGGTCTTCCTTCGCCAGCTGCCTCAGGGCCTCGATCAGCTTTGGAAGGTCTTTGACGTTCTTGGCCTCTATAGCGACGGTAACAACGGGCTCGCTCGTGTAGTGGAGTGCCTCAAAGGGCTCGATCTTCTCAACCGAGACCGTCTCACCGGCCATTGCGTCGCGGAGCCCCGTTACGGCCACTATGTTCCCGGCAGGCACCGCCTCCATGTTGATCCTCTCCGGCCCCATGTAGATGCCGACCTGCTGTATCCTCGCCTTCCTCTTGCTGTTTATCAGGTAGACCTCCTGGCCCGCCTTCACGGTGCCGCTCCAGACGCGCCCGGTTGCCACTTCACCGGCGTGCTTGTCGAGGATTATCTTCGTTACAACCATGACCATCTTGCCCTTGGGGTCGCAGCCCATCATGGCCTGCCCTATCTCGGTGTCTATGTCTCCCCTCCAGAGATGGGGGATCCTGTACTTCTGGGCTTCGAGCGGGTTGGGGAGGTGTCTGACGACCATATCGAGGACGACGACGTGAAGCGGGGCCTTCTTCCTTAGGGTCTTCAGGTCGCCGGCGTTGGTGAGCTCAACTATATCCTTGAAGGTCACGCCGGTTCTCTTCATGAACGGAACGCTCAGGGCCCAGTTGTAGTACGCACTACCGAAGGCCACGCTGCCGTCGTTGACGTTGACGAGCCACTTCTTCTTGAACTCGTCCGGGGCGTAGCGCTTGATGAGCCTGTTGACGTCGGTGATGATCTTCGCGAACCTGTTGAGTATCTCGTTCGGCCCGAGCTTGAGCTCCTTTATGAGCCTGTCCACCTTGTTTATGAAGAGCACGGGGGTAACGTACTCCCTGAGGGCCTGCCTGAGAACGGTCTCGGTCTGGGGCATAACGCCTTCGACGGCGTCAACCACTATTATCGCGCCGTCTATTGCACGCATGGCCCTCGTAACGTCTCCTCCGAAGTCCACGTGGCCGGGGGTGTCGATGAGGTTTATGAGGTAGTCCTGCCCCTCGTACTTGTGGACCATCGAGACGTTGGCGGCGTTGATTGTGATGCCCCTCGCCTGCTCCTGCTCGTCGAAATCGAGGACGAGCTGCTTTCCAGCTAATTCTTCGCTAATCATCCCGGCTCCGGCGAGCAGGTTGTCGCTCAGAGTCGTCTTGCCGTGGTCAATATGAGCGGCGATGCCCATGTTCCTGATCCTCTCAGGCTGGGTCATGAGCTCTTTGATCTTTGCGATCATCTCTTCCCTTCTTCCCATAACACACCACCTTTCCAGTATGAGCTTTCGGCTTAACTTAAAAGGCCCGGTTATAAAGCTTTTCCCGGTTCCCGGTGGGGTCTTGAACCTCTGGGTGAAGCGCTTAAACCGGATTCAATTCCCCAAAAATGCCCAAGAAAGCTTATAACATGGTCATTGAACTCCAGCCGGTGAGAGCATGAAGGTCTACACGCCAGACAGGGAGTGGCCCCCCGAGTACAGGGAGGTCCTCGAGGAGCTCGGGAAGATAACCGATCCTGTCACAGGGGGAGATGTCCTCGACTCCGGGGTTATAGCCGGCCTTGAAGTCGGGGAGAGGGTTCTCAAGGTGTGGCTGAAGTTCGAGAGCAACGCGGAACACAACATAATCGGCGAGAGCGCGATAGCCTACTCCAAGATAATCGGGGACATAATGGAGCGCTTCGCCCTGGTTAAGTTCGACAACGTCTACGTCTACGACCTCGGCAACCATCTCGTCGGCGTCTTCGAGAACAAGAAGGGCTACAAGGCAGGAGACCTCAGCGGGGAGAGGGTGTAGCGTGGGGCTCTTCGGAATATTTAAGGGGCCCAAGAGGAGGCCCAAGAAGGGGCCGAGGGAAGACCTTCCCCCCGAGGTAATGGCCGTCGTTGAGAGGCTCAAAAGCGTCATTGACCCCGAGACGGGCCTTGATATAGTCGATGAGGGGCTCGTGTACGGTTTGACGGTTGAGGGAAAGCTCGTCCAGGTCTTCCTCCTCTTGGCGAGGTCAACGCCCGAGTGCCACTTCTGCCAGACGATAGCAGTGAACGTCCAGAGGAGGATTTTAAGGGACGCGATAAGCGTACTCAGGGAGCAGGGTTTCGAAAGAATCGAGCTGTACAACGAGATCGGTCTTCTCCTTGAGGATTGGTCTGTGGAGAAGGAGGTTAGTGAAAGACCCCGAGTGCGAGCTTCCTGACCGCGTCAATGTAGGCTCCGTAGTCCATCGCCTGAACCGCAGCAGGGTGGAAGTAGAGGTCTATGACGGTCGGGGCCAGCAGACCGATGCCGATTACGAGGAGGGCCAGCAGGAGATTGATGCCCGTGAATAGGCCGGGATCCCCAGTTGCCGGGCTTCCTTCGTGCTGTCCGGCGTGATGTCCGTGCACTTCAGCAGGCTTCCCGCGCCACAGGGTTATGAAGAGCCTGAAGTAGGCCCAAGCCGCGATGGCGCTCGTTATTATGACAACCGACGCGAGCCACGGGCTGACCTGCAGGAGGGCGTTGTAGATGAGCATCTTGCTGAAGAAGACGTTGAGCGGAGGCACTCCAACGAGGCTCAGGACAGCCACCGCGAAGAGGGCGGTGGTGAGGGGCATTCCCTTCCCAACCCCGGCCAGGCCATCGAGGCTGCTCTCCCCAGTCCTGTAGATGAACGCCCCAACGGTGAAGAAGAGGAGCCCCTTGGCAAGGGCGTGGTTCACAATGTGGAAGTTTATGGCGAGCAGCGCCAGCTGGCTACCGACCCCGAGGGTCATGAAGAGGTAGCCCATGTGGAGTATTGTCGAGTAAGCTATGATCCTCTTCACGTTCTTCTGAACGAGCATCATCACCGAGCCAAGGAAGGCCGTTGATGCCCCGAGGGTGAAGAAGGTCAGGCTGAGCGCCTCCGGGAGGTAGCCCTGGAAGACCGTGTAGAGGAACCTTGAGAGGGCGTATATCCCTACCACCTCAACAAAGCCGCTTAGAACAGCCCCCACCGGGATTGGAGCCCCCTGATAAGCGTCCGGAAGCCAGTAGTGGCCCGGGAAGATTGCGCTCTTCACGATGACGGTTGAGATCGTTAAGGCGAAGAAGATCGCGAGGGCGAGAGAGGGGTCGCCGAAGACCTTAACCGTTACCGGGAACCCTATCCCATGGAACTTTGCGCTCAGGTCGGCCATGTTGACAGTGCCGAGGGAGGCGTAGACGAAGCCGAGGGCGAGGAAGTAGAGGCTCGTTGCAACGGCCCCGCTTATGCCGTACTTGAAGGCGCCCTCGACCGCGTCGCTCCTGTTCCTGTAGAAGCCGACGATGGCGTAGGCTGAGGCACCGAGAACCTCGAGCATGACGAAGAGGTTGAAGGCGTCGCCGGTCATGAAGGCCCCGAAGGCCCCCGCCTCAAGGCCGAGGAGGAAGGTGTAGAAGAACTCCAGGCCATGGGATCGTATGAAGACCGCGGAGTAGAGACCGGCCAAGAGGAAGCCAAAGGCCGCGGTGAGGACTATGTTGGCGGAGAACCTGTCAACCTCGAACACTATGCCTATCGGGGCTATCCAGTTCCCGAAGGCGTAGACGAGGGGCTCGCTTGAGGAGTAGGCCTTGGCAAAAAGCCAGAGGGCCGAGAGAAAGGCTGCAGTCAGGGCGGTCAGGGCGTAGGCTATCACAACCTTCCTGTTCTTGCGGGTGAAGAAGGCCGTGAAGGGGAGGAAGAAGGCAAAGCCGAGCGGTACTACTGGAACGAGCCCTACCTCCATTTTACCACCTCAGTCGAATATTTTCCTCGCGTAGTCCTCGAAGTAGGCCACGATGTTCTCCTTCACTTCCCTCTCGTCGAGCGTGGAGACGTCTATCCAGTGGACGTAGAGCCACTTTCCGTCGTCGCTTATGTCCACCACTATTGTCCCGGGAGTGTTGGTTATCGAGTTTGCCACGAGAACCTTGCCATAATCGCTCTCGACTTCGAGCGGGACCCTTACTATTCCCGGGTTCGCCCTGAGCGTGAAGACCCTCTTGGCGACGTCTATGTGGGTCTTCGTCTCCTCTATGAGGAAGTAGCGGAGGCCGTAGAGCACCGCGTAGAACCACCTCCTCGGCGAGAATGCCTTGCGGTCGTCCTCTATGATCCAGTGGCCGACTATCAGGGAGACGACGAGGGCCACAACCGAGCCGGTAGCGAGGTCGTACTCGCTCACCGAGCCCGTGTAGAAGAGGTAGACGGCGAGCACTAAGACGAAGGTTCCCGGGGAGAGGCGGCCGGAAAAGCTCATTCCCTCTCACCTCCCATTATCTCCGCCATGTCCCTCGCATCGACGGTTCCGTGCAGCCTGTAGAACTGGATCGCGTAGGTAGTGAGGAGTATGTTCATTGCCATCCCTATGACGACCGCCGTCAGGACGAGGGCCTGCGGCACGGGATCAACGGCCCTTCTCAGGAACTCTTCGAAGGTTATGTGCTTCTCGTAGATGGGCGGGAAAACCGGGTAGACGAGGCGGTAGCCTATCAGGATGAAGAGCATGTTTATGGCATCGCCCATGACGTTGAGCATTATTATCTTCTTGATGAGGTTTGAGCGCGTCGCAACGCCGTAGATCCCCAGGAAGATCATCGCAAAGAGCGTTATCGTGATGTAGAATATGAGGAAAGCCGCTATCACTTCATCTCCCTCCTCAGAACCAGCTTGAAGATCCACTCTGGGACGCCGAGGGCCAGGAATACCGTCAGGAAGCCGAAGGTAACTGCCGTGTACTCGCCGACGTCGAGGTTGAAGAGACCTGTCTCACCCGGCAGGAGGTCTATCTCAAGCACCTTCCCGCCGTACAGGAGCACGGGTGCAACGACTGTTGCGAGGATTATGGCGAGGCCGAGGGCGTAGGCGGAGATGGTGTGCCTCAGTGTGAGCCCCTGCCTCTCCAGCGTAAACTTGGAGAAGGCCGCGAAGAGGAGGAGCGTGGCGACGGCCATGGCGGAGCCGGCCTGGAAGCCGCCGCCCGGGGTCAGGTGTCCGTGGAGCGCTATGGAGGCTGAGATCGAGACTATCATGACGACGACGAGTTTTGTAGTCGTGCGCGTTATCGTGTCCATGTGTCTGTGCGGTTCCCTTGCCTCAAGGGCCCGGACCTCCATCCCCTGCTCCCTCGTGAGCCTGAGGACGCTCAACGCCCCCATTATCGCGAGGAAGAAAACGAAGGTCTCAAACAGGGTATCGAAGCCGCGGTAGTTCCAGACTATTGCCGTCACAACCTCCGGGCTGTGGCTCGTCAGGCCCTCGTGGGCGAAGGCGTGGCTCAGGTAGAACTCCCCCAAGGGTCTCAGGGGGTTCTCGGCTATCCCGAGCACGTCCCTTACGGTCACGGCGTAGGATACGAACAGGAAGGCGATTAGGAACGAAAGCGCCACGAAAACATCCTTTTTCATTCTCCCACCTCGTAGCGCTCTGTCTTGTTTATGGCGAGGATCACGAGCGCCGTGTAGGCGCCGACTGCTATGGCGAGGTAGGCGAGGACTATGTCCGGGGCGGCGAGGATGTAGAAGCCGAGGGCGAAGAAGGTAGACTGGACTGAACTCAGGGCTAAAGCCTTGAGCAGGTCGCGCTCCTTCATGGCGAGGTAGCTGAAGACGAAGCCGAATGAAACGACTATGGCCAGTATGATGAGGTGAAGCTCTATCACCGCCCCAACCTCCTGAAGGTGAACTTCGGCTCTTCCTCCTCCCCGGGGGTTTCCTCGTGCTCCCTCACGAGCTCGGCGACATCGCTCCTCTCCGGGAGATCCTCCTCCAATTGGTCGACCTTTAACTTAGGCTTCTTCCCGATCCTGCCGAAGTAAACGGCTGAGACTATGGAGTGGGAACCCGTGGGGGCTATGACCAGGATGAGAACGCCGACCGTGAAAGCTATGCCGGCCATGAAGAACCTCTGGCTTCCGAGGGGATGGTAGACGAGGGCAACGAGCCCGGCGCCGAAGACAGGCAACGCTGCACCTCCTATAGTCCCAACAGTTGCGGCGTGCGTCCTCATGTAGAAATCGGGGAAGCGAAGGATCCCTATGGCGGCTATGAGGTCGTAAACGGCGCCGAGGAGTATCGCAATCGAGCCGATGAGGAAGACGGCCTCCTCGATCATACCTCCACCTCCCCGTAGAGGACGTACTTGGTGTAGTAGATGTCCAACATGAAGGCCCACAGCGACAGTATTATCGCACCGCTCGCGAGCATTATCGACTTGAAGTAGATCCCGAGGATGACCATGAAGGCGGCCATGTCGAAGGAGAGGCAGTCCACCGCGAGGATTATGTCTGCGGTGGTGGGCCCCCTTATGGCCCTTATCCCGTAGAGGACGAAGGCCAGCGTGTAGATGACCGCCGCGAAGTAGAGGACGCTGTCGAAGGCACTCACGATGTTCACGCGAACACCCCCAGGAAGACTATCAGCAGGGCCATGGCTATGGCAAAACCCCCTATCAGGTAGTTCATGTCCGGCCTTTCGGAGGAGCCGAATTCCGCGAGCCACTCGATCGCCCTGAGTAGCGGTGAGAACATTGCCTCATCGAGGTGCCTGACCGGGTAGTCGAGGGCGTCGTCGTAGTCCTCGATCAGGGGTATTTCGTGCTTCGGGATGACCTTGATGACCGGGGCCACAGAGTGGAGGTAAAACTCCTTTCCCCGCCACACGAGGTACCTCCAGGCCTCGCCGAGGATGTCGCCGACGTTGTAGAATATCAGGAGGAGCTCGCTGGTCCTGTCTGTGGGAATGTTCCCAACCTTCCAGCCGGCTATCAGGGAGAGCAGGAGGAGAGAGCCGCCGATGGAGGTGCCGGGGTTCGAGAGCAGGGTGTGCGGCAGGTTTTCGGGAAAGACTGCAAAGCCCTCGATGGAAGCCTTGAGCCAGGGAAGGAGCAGGACGGGGAAGAGGGCCATTAAAAGACTCGTAAGGGCTAAAAACCCTGTTGAAGCTCTCAGGAGAAGGGGTATCTCCTCCCTCTCAACCTCCCTCTTGCAGATGAGCCTGTTTATCCTTCTGAGCTGCACCACGGAGGCGAGCGGGAAGAGGCCGAGGAAGGCTATCGTGAGGCCCATTGTCCACAGGTAGGGGCTGAGAGTTCCGAAGGCGGCCGAGTAGATAAGCCAGCGCGATACGAAGGACGAGAGGGGCGGGACGGCGGCGAGGGAGAGGGCGGAGAGCATTATCATGAACGCCATCACGTGCCCCCGGAGGAGCTTTCTGAGGGAGCATATGTTGGGTTCCTCGCCGTAGTGCTCTATGGAGCCTATCCCCAAGAAGACAGCGCTCTTGTAAACCGTTTGGTAGAGGGTGTGCAGGATGGAACCTAAGAGGGCCGCCACCCCGGGGACGCCGCCGAGGACGAGCGCCGTTCCGAGACCGAAGTAGGAGACGCCCATGTCCATTATGCTGTGATAGGAAAACTTGCGCTTGAGCCTTATCTCTCTGAAGGAGTAGAGGGTGGCGAAGGCGGAGGAAGCTCCCAGTAGGGCCAGCGTATAGCCTGCTACCTGGGAGGGGGGAAGGGCAAAGAAGAGGAGCCTGAGGAGCATGTAGAAGCCCATGGCTTCCCCCACGAGGTAGACGGGGACGAAGGCGGCGGGGGTTCTCCTGTAGGTCGATGGAACCCAGGTGTGAAGGGGGAAGACGCCGCTCCTCACGAGGGCGGCCGAGATGTAGAAGGCATAGACGAGCCAGGGCGATGGGAGCTTTTCGGCGTTCGCTGAGAGGCCCTCAAAGGTGAGCCCGTGAAGGCTCCCAACCGCTGAATATGCAAGGCCCGTAGCCAAGAGCAGGGGCACCATACCGAACACCTGGGTGTTCCACAGGTATCTGCGGGCGCTCTCCTCGGCCCTTCTTATGCCGGAGGCGAGGGTTATCGTGAAGGTGAAGAAGGCGAAGAGCTCGTAGGCAAGGGTCATCCTTTCGAGGCTGTCCGTTATGAGGAAGAGGAACGCCGACATGAGGGCCCCGTTGAGGGCCATGCTCGTGAGCCTGACGCTCCCGCCCTGAGAGTAGGAGAGGAGGTAGAGGGAGAGGGAGCTGCCAACGATCGCAAAGACGAGGAGGAAGAGGGCTGAGAAGGCGTCGATGGAGACTTCGGTGGGGAGGAAGGGAACAACCTCACCATGAACCCCGCCGATCCCGTACACCGCCAGCGGGAAGGCCAAGAGGGAAGCGAGGAGGGAGAGGGAGTAGGCTGTTTTCCTGTGGTTGAAAAGGCCGGCGAGGGCTCCTAAGAGGTATGCGGTGAGAACCGCGCTGACAATCCAGAGGTGGGCCATCAGACCACCCCCGCGAAGCCTATCTCCTCGACCAGCGGGTAGGCGAGGTAGGCGGAGATCAGCGTGAGGATGACGAGCGCTATGAGGGAGGCGTTTATGATCCAGTGGGTTTCCGCCCTCGCCGAGCTTGGCCTCCCGAAGACGTTCCTGCCTATCCACTTGAGGCCGACCCAGAGGAAGACCACCGAGTCGAGGAGCACGAGGATCACTGGAATCCAGGCAACGGGGGTAACGTGGAGGGCCCTCAGGCTCATCAGCAGTTCGGCCTTGCTGAAGGCTATGCCCATCGGCGGCAGGCCGGCCAGTCCGAGGAGGGCGACGCTCCAGGAGAGTCCGTTTACTGGGAGAACTTCCTTAAGCCCGCTTATCCGCCGGAGGTCGAGGGTACCGAGGGAGTAGGTGAAGGTTCCCGCCGTCAGGAAGCCGAGCCCCTTTATAAATGCGTGCGTTGTCAGCTGGAACATCGCGGCCCTTATGCCGACGTCGAGACCGAGGGAGGCGAAGGTAAGCCCGGAGAACATTATCCCGGCCTCGGCAACGGTGGAGTAGGCGAGAAGCCTCTTGGCGTCCACCTGGAGGGGGTAATTAAGCATCGGGACGAGGAGGGTCGCCGAGACCATGGCGGCCATGAAGTAGAAGATCCACGTTGGGAGGGGGCCTATGAACTGCAGAACCCTGGCTACGAGGTAGACCCCCATCTCGACCATCGCGGCGCCGTGCAGGAAGGCACTCGCTGGCGTTGGAGCCTCCATGGCATCGGGAATCCACGAGTAGGTGGGGAACTGGGCGCTCTTGGTGTAGCCTGCGAAGAGGAGGGCTATGAAGAGCCAGGGTTTTACCGAGGGTGAGAGGCGTGAGAGCGAGAAGAGGCTCAGGTCGTGAAGCTGGGTGAAGCCAACTCCCAGGGCCGTATAAAAGCCTATCATGGCCCCGACGTTTGGGATTATGAAGGCCTTGAAGCCGGCCCTCCGCGCGGCGGGCGTGTTGTAGTAGCTTACCACCCCCCAGCATGCGAGCCCCATGAGCTCGAAGAAGATGAGAAGGCCGAGGAAGGTTGAGGAGTAGATGAAGCCCAAGGTCGCGCCCTCGAAGAGGGTCATCCAGGCGTAGAAGAGGCCCCTCCCCTTTCCGCCCGGGTGCCCCACGTTCCTCTCGCTCATGTACTCCACACCGTAGAACATGAAGATGAAGCCGGCGACCGCGACAACGGTGCCGATTAGAACGCTCATCGGGTCGATTATGATGCCGTAGGCCTCGCCGAACTGGGTGCTCCTCAGGTAGGTGAGGTGAACGATTTCGCCGAAGCGGCCGGCGACGTAGACGTAAGCAGTCCACAGCTGGAACAGCATAGCCGACCCAAAAGAGATCAGCATAAGGAAATCGGCGGGTTTTTCGTCCAGTTTGAACAGCATAAGCCCGCCCAGGATGGGTACCGTGAAAGTTAGAGTGGTCAAGACCCCTATCATGCCCCTCCCACCCGATTCCATTAGGTTGGGCTAATTAGGCCTTTTAAGTCTTTCGTCTTTTCTCGAAAGGATTTTGGACGATTGTCAAAGCTCCTGAAAGGCTATCGACTCCGCAAGGGGAAACGCCCAAAGACATCGTCAAAGTACCCCCTAACGAGCGAGACGACGCGGGTGGAGTCGAAGGGGGCTTCCTCCACCATCTTGAGCGCTTTGTTTAGGAAGCCCTTGGCGACCTCAATGGACTTTCCGAAGATCCCTGCCTCCTTCATCCTGTCGAAGAGCTCCAATAGGCGCTCCTCCCTCGGCTCCCTCAGGACGCTCTCCACAAAGCCCGAGCCGTAGCTCTCCGTGTAGAGGATAAGCGGGAGGGTCGCCTTGCCGTTGAGCAGGTCTTTAAAGCGGTCTTTTCCTGTTCCAGGGAAGTAGTCGAGGACGTCGTCGACGATCTGAAACGCCCTGCCCACGAGGTTTCCGGCCCTGTCGAGTTCCCCCCAGAAGGGCTTTCCAGCGTAGTAGGCTGGGAGCGCAAAGGCCACGCCGAAGAGCCGTCCCGTTTTGCCATCTATTATCTTGTAATAGGTATCCACACCGAGGTGGATCCTCCCGCGGACGGCCTCCTGGAGTATCTCCGCCTTCACCATATCCTCCACGGCCCGGGCCACGTAGTCGACGGTTTCAAGCCTCTTGCCCCCTATGACCCTGAGGGCCCTGACGAAGAGGAAGTCCCCGGTTAAGACGGCCAGCTCCGGGCCCCAGCGCATGAGCACAGTTGGGCTGTTCCTCCTCTTTTCAGCGAGGTCGATGACGTCGTCGTGGACGAGGCTGGCGGTGTGGATGAGCTCAACTGCCGAGGCCAGGTCGAGGGCGTCCCTCTCCTCAAGCCCGAGGTCCTCGGCCACCGCGAGGACGATCCTCGGCCTTATCCTCTTCCCGCCGCTCCTTATGACGTACTCACCGACCTTCTTCGCGAGTTCGACGCTCCCCTCAAGTAGCTCGAGTATGTTCCTGTCAAGGGACTCCATGATCCCACCCCTTCACCAATGGAAGAAAGGCCGTGAGGGAGAGCAGGATACCCAAGGGGCGGCCTTCCGCAAGGGAAAAGTAGACGGCCGCCAGTAGAAGGGAAAAGCCAGTTGGATAGATCCATCTGCGGCTCCTTGAGTAGATTGCCCCGGTGATCCCGTGGTAAGCGGTCAGGAGGAAGGCTTCGAGGACGACGTAGAGCGCCCCTCCCGAGAAGGCCACCGGTATCTTCATCAGGAAGTTGGCGGAGACGAAGGTGCCTATGGCTAGGAGAACGTACTTGCCGAAGCCCAATCCGAGGCCTAAAGAGAGCCCGTTCCTTCCGCGTGAGAAGTAGAACTTCAACCCCTCCACGGTCGCCGCCGAGACCAGGGCAAGGATAAGCGCCCTCCGCACCGGGTTTCCAACGGTTAGAAGGGCGATGCTGTAGAAGGGTATTATCACCGCGAGCCCCAGGGCGAGGCCGGAACCAAGGAAGAAGTCAGAAAGGGAGGGCCTCCTCCGGAAGGCCAGCAGGAGGATGGCGGCAGTGGATGAGAGTATGCTCGCCACCATGCCTAAGGGATTCGGCCTCGGGGCTATGCCGAGGGCTATTCCAACGAGGGTGCCGTTCCTATACGCCAGCAGAACTGGGAAAGAACCCTTCTCTGCCCTTACCCGATATTCGAACTTTAGGAGGCCCCCCGACGTCCCGTTCCCGATGGGGGTGTAGCCCTTCAGCTCCCCGTAGTTCTTCAGGGTGAACCCCCTGATCCGGTTGAAATAGTCCTCCGTGAACTGCTCTCCGAGCGTGCCGCTCAGGTAGGGCTCTATGAGCGAGTAGTTGCCTGTGTTGAGGGCTTTTATGAAGGAATCCATAAAATTCGTTGGATTGACCGCCCCCGCTGCGGGCAGGAGTAGGAGCAGGGCAAGGGCCCCTGCCGCGAGGCCGAGTTTTCTCATTGCCATCCCTCACACGGCATTGGAGAGGGCCCTTATTAGACCTTTCGCCATCCAGTCAACCCCCGGGATGAGATAGGTCTTCCCCCTTATGAAGGTGTACATGCCGAAGATCGCGTATATAAGCCAGGCGTAGGCGACGTAGAGGGCCGGTCCAAAGTGCGGGTAGTTGGGGTTCACCATCGGCATGTGCCAGAGGGCCATGAAGGCCAGCCAGGCGAAGAAGCCCATGACGCTTGAATAGGCCGCGTGCAGCTTTGTGAACTCGTCGGTGTCCTTCATGAGGAGGAGTGGAATTCCACCGACGAAGCCCATGATGTAGGCTATGAAGGCGTTCGTGAACCTCTCCGTTCCCCTTACCTCCACACCTTCAGTTCTCGTTAACGGCATTTTCAATCACCTCCGCTACAGCTTCGCTCAAAAGCGGATCGCGGTGGTTGAGCCCGGCCCTTTTGTATCTAAGGCCGAGCCTTTCAGCCACTTCGCCATACTCAACGTCCAGCTCGTAGAGGGTCTCGATGTTCTCGACGATGAAGCTGAGTGGGTAAACGAGAACCTCGCTCACTCCCTCGGATTTCAGCCTCTCTAAAACCTCAGGCACCTCGGGCCCGAGCCACTGGCCCCTCCCGAACTTGCTCTGGAAGGCTATTTCCCAGGGCAGGTCGAAGGCCTTCATAACCCTCTCTGCGAGCTTTCTGTGGGTTCTCTCGTAGGGGTCGCCCTCGTCGATTACCCTCTTTGGGAGACTGTGAACGCTCAGGATCACGTAGGGCTCTTCAAAACCGCTATCCTCCAGACCGGTTTTGATGTTCCTCTGAACCCAGCGGATAAACTTCGCGTTGTCCCACCACTCCCTCACGTAGGGCTTCTCCCCGAAGAGCTCCCTTATCTTAGCCAGACAGCGTTCGGTTGTTGAGCTTGAGTAGACGTGGTAGAGCGGGAAGACGAGATCGAAGTCCCAGTTAAGTTCCTCGAGGAGGGGCCTTGAGTAGCACATGCCAAGCCTTACCTCGTGGCCCGTCTTTTCGCTTACAGCCCCTGCTATCTCCATCATGTACTCGACGAGGGGGCTTTTACCGCCTATGACCTTATAGTGCCCCCTGACCTGCCTCGCGCGGGCCTTGGCTATACCTTTGATTATCGCCTTAGCCCCGGGAACGTTGAGCCCTATGTGGTACCTCACATCGTAGAGAAAGCGAAATATGAAGTCCTCGATTTCATCCGGCTCGGTTGGTGCCCCCATGTAGGTGAAGAGAACCCTCAAGGTTTCACCTCCAAAAGAAGGAAAGGATCAGAGCTTGCCGTTCAAAGCCGCTCCGAGGTTCTTCGCAAGGACTAAGAGGAAGCCGAGTCCCTTCTGAACGTCCTCGTCGCGGAGGTAGCCCAACGCTGCCGTCATGCCGACCCTCGGTGCCTCCTTCGGGTCGGTCTTCGCTAAAGCTTTCAGAAGAGCCCTCACGAGTTCCTCGGTGTTCCACTCTATCTCCCTGGCCTCCGCAGTTTCGAGCTCCCTGACCGGCTCTAAGGCGGCGTTCCCAACGCCGAGGAGCCTCAGGAGAGCCTTCTCTTCCGCTATCGTTTCGAGGAGCTTGTCGCCGTTCTCGGTCATCGCCTTGAGAAGCCCAAGGGTTCCGCCCTTCTTAAGGGCTAAGGCGACTTCGGCAAGTTCCCTTATGGCTGCAACCTCTTCGGGGGTAAGGGTAAGCTCGCTCATCTTCACCACCTCACAGCCTCAAACTGTCAAGCCAGCCCCTGTAGAACGAGTCCTTCATCAGCCTCACGAGCGGGCTCTTGACGAGCAGGTAGCACTCGCGCTTGTACTTGCTCCCTGCCCACTCGTACTCGCAGTTTCCTGAGAAGCCGGTGTTGTAGCCGTGGCCGACGCAGAGCGTTGGCGCATATTCCGCAACGGGGTAGCCGCCGTGTATCCTGTGGAGAATGCTGGTTGCTGCAACGATGGAGGCGTTGTGGAGCGGAACTCCAGCGGTGAGGAGCCCGAGAGGCGGCATGCTCGCTTCGCTGACGATGTAAACTTCGTCGTAGTCCGGGTAGCGGAAGTCGGGGCCGATTACCTTCGCCCAGCGCGGGTCCTTCTCGCTCGCCATAAAGGACATAACGTCGGGAATAGCTATCGGCGGTATCTTGATGAGCAAATCGTAGTCAACCTCGGCGTTCTTGGTTACAACCTTGTTCGGCGTTATCTCGACGTGGCCGCCGTTGGGGATGAAGTTAACTTTGGCCTTCTCCATCTCCCCCTCGAAGAACTTGACCAGGTCAGGCCCAAGGCCGATTCCGGGCCTCTTGTCGGGGTGGACGACGGTTATCTCAACTCCCTCAATCCCGCGGTGCTCGAAGTACATCCTCAGGTTGAGGCTCATCTCGTAGGGGTAGATACCGCAGCGGTGCGGCCCTTCTGGAGCGTAGATGACTATCTTCCCGCCCTTGAACTCCGAAAGGGCTTTGTGAAGCTCAAGAGCACCCTCAAGGGTGTAGTTGTGGTAACCGTACTCGGCAAAGCCTTTGTACTTGTCCCAGACGTACTTGACGCCCAACCCAAGGAACAGGTAGTCGTAGTCATAAACCTTACCGCTCTCAGTTTTCACCTGCCTGTTGGCGAGGTCTATCTCTGTGACCCTGTCGATGTCAACCTTGAAGCCGTAGACCTTTTCCGCGTTCTTTATCGGTGCCCATGTCTCATCGGCGGAAGCAGAGCCCAAAGCCACCTCCATGAATAGGGGCGGCATGTAGTGCCTCTCGCTCGCCGTCACCATCGTGACGTCTGCATCGATGCCGAGCCTTTTAGCTTCGGCCGTTATGTACCTCCCGGCGACCAGGCCGGCAGTTCCACCGCCCAAAATAAGAACCTTCGCCATAACAGCACCTCCCACGTGGACTGTCCAAAAGCTTTATGGCTCGGGGGTATATAACACTTTTGATTATCGCACCTTCAAGGTTTGAAAAGAGCCAGAAGCGAAAATGATATAAGAAGTTAAGAGAAAAATTGAGCTTGGTGGTCCCCATGGGGGTGGAAGCTGAAACCGGAAAGGAGGTTATATACGGGCTGGCTGCGATAACATTGACGTTGCTGTTTGTCTTGTTTGCGTTCTTGCTCCACAACGTTGTCTGGATTGTCGCAGGAATGCTCTTTACGGTCTGCTTCATTCTCTACGAGGCAGAGGTGCACGGCTTGGGCTTCTTCACAAAGCCGAAGGTCAAGGGTTAGTTTGCCTGCTCTACCTTTTCGTTTTTTGTCGGGTACATATGTTTGAAAAGCCGAAAACATTATAAGTTTGAACCCCACTGAGAATAGTTTGAGGGTCAAACAGGGAGGTGACACGGAATGGATCCGGTGCTGCTTTCGAGGATACAGTTCGCCCTAACCGCCGGCTACCATTGGATTTTCGTGCCGGCGAGCATAGGGATGGGCTTTATGGTGTTTCTGATATGGACAATGGCGGCGATAACCAATGAGGATCAGTGGTACAAGGCGGCGAAGTTCTTCAGCAAGTGGCTCGGAGTCTTCTTCGTCCTTGGAGTTCCTACTGGAATCGTCATGGAGTTCGAGTTCGGGGCAAATTGGGCCAACTATTCAACCTTTGTAGGTTCGATATTCGGGCCGCCGCTGATGCTCGAGGGACTCTTCGCCTTCGCCCTTGAGTCAACGTTCATAGGCGTCCTCCTCTTCGGCATGGACAGGCTCCCCAAGGTCATAAGCTGGATCTCGTCGTTCTTCGTCTTCATAGGCTCAAGCCTTTCAGGTCTCTGGATCCTCATAGCAAACAGCTGGCAGCAGACGCCAAGTGCGTACATAATCAAAAACGCTGCGCTCGGTCCAAGGGCAGAGCTTACGGACTTTATGAAAGCGGTATTCAACCCGCTCTTAGTTTCCCAGTACACCCATACCATAAACTCGGCCATACTAACCGGTTCCTACATAGTCGCGGCGGTTGGGGCCTACTACCTTCTCAAGAAGAGGCACGTCCAGGTCGCGAGGAGCGCCGTTGCAATAGGCATCGTCGTTCTCGCCATAAGCTCTGTGATCCAGCTGTACCCAACTGGCCACGCCGAGGGCAGGGTCATAGCCAAGTACCAACCGACCAAGTTGGCCGCGGACGAGGGCCTCTTCAAGACGGAAACTGGGGCACCGATGATAGTCTTCGGGATCGTCGACGAGAAGAACCAGGAGGTCAAGGCTGCAATCGGGATTCCAAAGCTCCTGAGCTGGCTCTCATTCGGCGACTGGAACGCGAAGGTTCTCGGCCTTCACGATGCAGCAAAATACGTATGGTACCAGCAGGTTCTCAACAACCCGAACTACGCCAATGAAAAGGTCAAGAAGCAGGTAGTTGACAGCATAATGAAGGCCTACGGCATCAACCCGAACGACCCGCAGGCAAACGAGAAGATGGTTCAGATTCTTGAGAAGTCCGTGCCCGTTGCCTTCATGTTCTACGCCTACCGCGTCATGGTCGGCCTGGGAACGCTCTTCATCCTGATCGGCCTCGTTGGGCTTCTCCTGCTCCTCATCGGCAGGCTCTACGACGCAAGGTGGTTCCTCAAGGTGCTCGTCGTTACACTCCCGCTCCCGTGGCTCGCCGGAGAAGCGGGCTGGTTCACCCACGAGGTCGGGAGACAGCCTTGGATGGTATGGGGTATGGTGACTGTCAAAAACGGCGCCTCAGCGAACGTCTCAGCGGCAAGCGTGCTGACGACGCTCATAGGATTCGTGGTAGTTTACACCATACTGTTCTACATCTGGCTCTACTTTGTTAAGAAGCTCGTCAGAGAGGGGCCCGAGCCGGTTGAGGGTGATGTTACTGCCAAACCAGCCCCTGCAGTCAGCGCCGCGGGAGGTGGCCAGTGATGGACTACGCGACTGCCTGGTTTTACTTTTCGGCCTTCCTCCTGGGAATGTACCTTGCCTTTGACGGCTTCGACCTCGGACTTGGCTCACTGCTGTTTTTCATCAAGGACGAGAGGGACAAAGACATACTCGTAAACACCATCGCTCCGGTCTGGGACGGCAACGAGGTCTGGTTCATCACCTGGGGTGCAGGGATATTCGCAATGTGGCCGGCCCTCTACGCCGTACTCTTCAGCACGTTCTACCTTGCGGTCTGGCTGCTCGCGTTCCTCTTCATCTTCAGGGCGGTCAGCTTTGAGTTCAGGAACAAGTACAAGAAGCTCTGGGACTACCTCTTCGCCACCGTCAGCGCGCTAATCCCGCTCATCATAGGGGTCATAGTCGGCAATCTAATCCAGGGGATCCCGATAGACGCCAAAGGCTTCCACGGCTCGCTCCTGACGCTCTTCAGGCCCTTCCCGCTCATAGTGGGTCTCTTCGTGCTCTTCGCGGTGATGTGGCACGGGGCCAACTGGGCGGTCTACAAGACGACAGGAAAGATACAGGAGCAGATGAGGAAGCACGCCTTCAACTTCTGGATCCTCACGGTGGTGTTCCTCCTGCTCGTCGTCGTCGGCATGAAGGTCTGGGCACCCTCAAGATTCGACAGGGCGCTGACACCACTCGGGCTTACACTGACGCTGATAATCCTAATAGCGGCCCTCTTGGACGGCTACCTCATCAAGAAGGGCGACGAAAAGCTCAGCTTCTACATAAGCTGGCTCGCGTTCCCGCTGGTGGTCTACCTCGTCTACTACTCAATGTACCCCAACTGGGTCATCTCAACAACCGACCCGAAGTTCAAGCTCAGCATCCAAACGCTCGCGGCCTCGCCGCTGACCCTCCAGGCGGTCTTAGGGATCTCGGTGATATTGGCAGTGATAATCATGAGCTACACCCTCTACGTCTACAAGATGTTCGGGGGCAAGGTCACCGAGGCAGAGGGCTATTACTGAGCCTTTTTGCCCTTTTTCTTTACCTTTGAATTTCGAATTTTTTGGGGAAAAGTTTATAATTCGGTAGGCCAAGGTTTATTCTGGTAACCTAAGAGACGGTGGTCGAAATGCACCGAGGCAAATCTAATAGTTCACGGCCCTATGATAAGAAGCCCCTCCTCGTCTTCTGGGAAACCACAAAGGCCTGCCAGCTCAAGTGCAAGCACTGTCGGGCGGAGGCTATCCTTCAGGCCCTCCCGGGCGAGTTGACAACCGAAGAAGGGGAGAAACTCATAGATTCTCTAACCGACTTCGGAAGGCCATATCCTATTCTAATCCTCACAGGTGGAGACCCGCTCATGAGGAAGGGCATCCTCGAGCTCATTGATCGCGCGGTTGAGAAGGGCATCCGCGTTGGTTTGGCTCCGGCTGTAACTCCCCTTCTCACCGAGGAAACGATAGATAAAATCGTCGAGCACGGCGTTAAAGCGGTCAGCATAAGCCTCGACAGTCCGTTCCCTGAGGTTCACGACGCGATAAGGGGCATCGAGGGAACGTGGGAGAGAACCGTCTGGGCGATAAGGGAGTTCCTGAAGAGAAACGTTTCGGTGCAGGTTAACACCGTTGTTATGCGCGAGACCGTTGAAGGCTTACCCGAGATGGTGAAGCTTTTGAAAGATTTGGGCGTCGAAATCTGGGAGGTCTTCTACCTCGTTCCAACCGGCAGGGGCAACTTCGAGAGCGATTTAAGGCCGGAGGAGTGGGAGGATGTAACCCACTTCCTTTACGAAGCATCGAAGCACCTCCTCGTCAGGACAACAGAAGGTCCGATGTTCAGGCGTGTGGCAATAATGAGAAAGGCCCTTGAGGAGAAGGGAACAAACCCGGATGAAGTTCTGAAACCGGGAGAACTCTACTTCAGGCTCAAGCGTAAGCTGGTTGAACTCCTCGGTGATGGGGGAGAGGCGAGGGCACAGACGATGGGAACGCGCGACGGGAAGGGCATAGTTTTCATTGCCTACAACGGGAACGTTTATCCGAGCGGGTTCCTGCCTTACAGCGTTGGAAACGTGAGGGAGAAGGGCTTGGCAGAGATTTACCGGAACTCGGAACTCATGAGAAAGCTCCGCTCGGCCGAGTTCAAGGGGAGATGTGGGGTCTGTGAATTCAGGGATGTCTGCGGTGGGAGCAGGGCCAGGGCCTACGCCTACCACGTTGATCCGCTTGCCGAAGACCCTGCCTGCCCCTACGAGCCGGGAACTTACCTTAAGCTCGCCGAGAAATTTGGATTAAACCTCCCGGTTGGCACCTTCGGGGAGCAAAAACCTGTCTGAGGTGGTAAAGATGAAGTGGAAAGCTTTCTTAGTAGTTGGAATCCTCCTGGTTTCGGTCCTCGGTGCCGGCTGCATTGAAAGTTCTAACAACTCCACAACGGCAACCCCGAAGGAGATAACCGTCAAGGACTTCGCGGGGAGAACCGTTACCCTTAAAGTTCCCGTCCAGAGGGCAGCAATCCTCTCAACTTCGGCCCTTGAGGTGGTCCAGCTACTCAACGCGAGCGACCAGGTGGTTGGAATCCCAGCGGAGGCAAAGGCCGACGCTTTCCTGAGTCCCGACCTTAAGAACAAGACCGTCGTTGGGAGGAGGCTTAAGATAGACGACTGGGAGAAGGTCTTAGCTTTGAAGCCAGACCTGATCGTCAACCTCTACCTGAAGAAGTTCTACGACGTTGATGCTTTTCTCAACAGGTCGGCGGGCTACGGGATTCCTGTGATAATGCTCCGCGAGGACAGGCTTGAGGACATCCCGAAGGCCGTTGAGCTACTCGGAAAGCTCTTCGGAAAGGAGAAAGATGCCAAAGCCTTCGAGGACTACTTCAACGAGCAGGTAAGCGAGGTGAAGGAGATAGCGTCAAAGATACCGGCAGAGAGGAGGAAGAAGGTCATCATGATACAGCCGATAATGGGGAGGTATTACCTCGTTAACGGCAACGACGTCTTAGCGCAGGCGGTAAGGCTAATCGGGGGTGAATACCTCGTCAACATTACTGTGAAGGGCTACATCCCCGTCAGGGTTCCGATGGACAGGGAGAAGATAATCGCAAGTTATGGCGATGCCGACGTTGCAATCCTCCTCACGAGTTCCGTTACACCCTACGAGAAGGTGGAAGAGCTTAAGAACGAGATGTTGAAGGACGATGCCTGGAAGCAGATAAAAGCGGTCAGAGAAGGCAACGTCGTTGTTCTCCGCGCCGATATGAGCAAAGATTCCTTCCTCCGCTGGAGTCCGAGGCTGGCCGTCGGAATCTGGGTCATAGGGAAGGCCGTCTATCCGAGCTATTATCCAGACTGGGAAGGCAAAGCGAAGGAGTTCATCAAGAGGTTCTACCCCTTCCTCTCCTGAATTTTTGAGGTGAAATCATGATAGCGGTCTTTCCCGCGAGCCTTGCAGAAATCGTCAAGCTCGTCGGAAAAGCTGGCGAGATAGCTGGGATAAACGAAGAAATCAGGCTCAACTACTGCCTGCCGGAGCTGAGGGACAGGCCGGTCATAGGCAGGTATCTAAAGAGGACGAAGAAGACATACTGGGACGTTTTAGAGGGAATAAGGCCGAGGTTGATCCTCGACTTTAAAGTGGAGAACCTTCACTCCTCGGGTGAGCTATATTCCTTCGCCGAAAGAATAAACGCTGAAGTTCTTCTCCTCGACTTTTTAACCGTTGACGACCTCATCGAGGGAAGCAGACTGATAGCCGAAAAAACCGGAGGGAACTTCTCAAAGCTCGGCGAGTTCTACGGAAAGCAGCTCGCGAGGATAAGGGAGATAACCCGGCTCCTTGAGGAAAAACCGAAGGTGGTTATGCTCTACAGGGGAATAAACGTCGTCACGGGAACCAACGTTATAAGCGACGCGGTTAAGAAGGCAGGTGCAGAAAGCCTCGGGAAGAGGCTGAGAACTGAAAGGAAGGTCTATCCCCTCAAAAAGGAGGACTTCATCAGGCGCTTTGGCGATGTGGATCACATCTTCCTTTTGACGAGCGTTCTGACAAAGGGGGAGAAGCTCGAAGCGATAAGGGATGAGATGCTCGATTCGGCCGAGTGGAAGAAGGTTAAAGCGGTTGATGAAGGCAACGTCCACATCGTCGGCTCGGCTTTGGATAGGGAAAGCTTTATGCGCTGGAGTCTCCGCTTGATTCCCGGGATTTACCAGATAGGAAGGCTCGTCCACGGGAAGGACTTCCCGGACTGGAAGAGGCCAGCGAAAGAGCTTTACAGCCTCTGCGGTGTTGAGGAATGAAGAAGCTCGCGCTAATAGTCCTCCCTTCACTTGCTGTATTCCTCGGAATCTTCGTGGGGAGCTACCCGACCAACCCGCTCAACCTGACACCGGGGGCGGTGAATATAATCTGGGAAATCCGCCTGCCAAGAACTCTGATGGGCGTTTCCGCTGGAATAGCGCTCTCGTTGGGCGGGATGACCCTCCAAGCCATCTTCAGGAACCCACTCGTTGACACCTACATCCTCGGTGTTTCCTCCGGCGTTGCCTTGGGGGCAGCTATAGCTGTTGCATTTTTGCCCTTCGCTGGAATCGCGCCTTTAGCGCTCCTCTTTGGTCTCTTAGCGGTTTTCTTCGCCTACTGGATGGCGAGAATAAACGGGAGGATCTCCACCGTTTCCCTCATCCTCGCGGGCATAATCGTTACCGCCCTCTTCTCGGCTCTGCTTTCTCTCCTCGAACTCCTCCTTCCGAGCGAGAGCTTATACGCTCTGGTCGTATGGCTAATGGGGAGCCTCTCAAACGCAGACTGGGAAACGGTAATCTACTCCCTTCCCGGCGTTCTCATCCTGGCTTTCCTCCTCTTCCTCCTCCGCTGGAATCTCAACGCGATGAGCTTAGGCGATGAGGCCGAATTGCTTGGCCTGAACGTTCACCTCTGGAGGGGGATTTTCGTCTTCATTTCAGCATTAATGACTACTCTGGTGGTTTCATTCACCGGGATAATCGGCTGGGTCGGGCTTATGGTTCCACACATGGCGAGGATGCTCGTAGGGCCGGAGCACTCAAGACTAATCCCCGCAACGGTCTCAATCGGAATCACCGTGATGGTCTTAGCTGACATCGTGGTTAGGCTTCTCCCGGGAGATGTTCCGGTCGGGATAATAACGACTCTGGTGGGAGTTCCATTTTTCGGCTATCTCCTCAGAAAGACCGGGGGTGGATGGAGTTGAGGATCCTCGTAGTTTACACCACAAGGTACGGAACGACGGAAAAGGCCGCTGAACTGGCTAAGAGACTCTTTGAGGACAGAGAACACAAAGTCGATGTTTCGCGGGTCGAGGAGGATCCTTCGCCAATTGGATACGACCTCGTAATCCTGGGCGCTCCAGTTTACCGCGACGGTCCGCACTGGGATTTGATGAGGTGGGTTGAAGGGCACAAAGGGGAACTTGAGGAGGTTCCCAAAGCGTTCTTCTTGGTTGCTATGCATTTGGCGGGCTCGGTCTTCATGGGGAAGCTGCACGGCGGGATAGCCTACGCCCAACCGCTGATAGAGGCCTTCGAGGTTCCGCCCTTCTACGGGACACTCATCGGCGGTGAGATAGACCCGGATAAGCTGAGCGACGAAGACAGGAGAAAGATGGTCAGGTTTTACGCCGTTCTCGGAGAAAAGCTTGAGAAAAAGAGCCTGTTCAGCGAGAAGGATGTGGAAGCCTTCGTGAGGAGGGTTTTGCTCTACTACGACTGGTTCGGGAAGCACTTCAGGCGGGGCGAGGTTGAAAAGGCCAAAAGCTTTGACTTCATGGAGAAGGTGAGGGAGCTTGAGAGGCTTACTGGTTGAGGGCGTTGGCTTTTCCTACGGTGACTTTGAAGTAGATGAGGTCAGTCTCAAGGTCAATCCCGGTGAGCTGGTCTCGATAATCGGGCCTAACGGGGCTGGAAAGAGCACCCTCCTCAGGTTAATCTACGGAACTCTAAGGCCAGATAAGGGGCGGGTCTTGGTTGATGGAAACGACGTTCACAGGCTTTCACCAGGGGAAAGGGCAAAACTTTTGGGTTTTGTTCCCCAAGACCACGTCCCAACGTTTCCGTTCAAGGTTCTCGACTTCGTCCTCCTCGGCGCTACTCCAGAGCTGGGCACCTTCGGCGCTCCGGGCAAAAAACACAGGAGAAAAGCCCTAGAACTTCTCAAAACGTTTGGCCTTGAGAGCTACGCCGAAAAGCCTTACACCTCGCTGAGCGGTGGGCAGATGAGGCTCCTCCTGACGGCAAGGGCATTACTGACCTCCCCGAGGTACCTCCTCCTCGACGAGCCGATGAGCGAACTCGACCTGAAAAACGCCCTTCTCGTCCTACAAACGGTTAGGAAGCTAACCAAAGAGGGCGTCGGCGTTCTCCTCGTTATACACGACCCCAACTTGGCCTATCTCTTCTCCGACAGGCTCGTCCTGATGAAAAACGGAAGGGTCGTCGCGGACGGAAGGCCCGATGAGGTCTTCGACGAGGGGCTTTTAAGCGAGGTCTACGGAATAGAGCTCAGGCTTATCGACTGCTCCGGTGAAACCGTTTTAAGGCCGAAGTTAGAGGTGTGAGCGATGAGGGACATGAGGGAGTACATAGAGTGGCTTGAGAGACGAAGGGAACTTATCCGCGTTGAGGAGGGGCTTTCTCCAGAGCTGGAAATCCCGGCCTTTCTGAGAAAAGCTATGTACGGGAAGAAGGGGGCCGTTCTCTTTGAGAGGGTTAAGGGCCATCCCGAGTGGAGAATCGCTGGAAACCTATTCACGAGCGTTGAGACGGTTAGGGAAGCACTTGGAGTTAGCAGACTTGAGGAAATCGGCGAGAGACCTCTCAAACTCTTAGAGAGCATTCCACTCGGCCTTTCGGACAAGCTCTCCTCCCTCGGAAGGCTGAAGGAGATGAGCAATTATCTTCCAAAAATAGTGAGAAAAGCGGAGTTCACCAGGAACGTGGTCGAGGACGAGCCACTGAAATTCATCCCAGCTTTCAAAACGTGGCCCGAAGATGCCTCCCGCTATCTCACTTATCCCCTCGTCTGTTTCTCCGACCCGAGGGGAGTGAACTCAATCAGCGTTTACCGCGTCATGCTCCTCGACGGCTCTACCGGTCTGGTTCACTGGCAGGTGCACAAGAGGGGAAGCCAGGCCTGGCGGGAGTATCTTGAGGGGAATGACGGGAAAATGCCGGTGGCGATAGCCATAGGCTCTGACATAGGGACGCTTTTAACGGCCGTCTCCCCTGTCCCGTATCCTATGGACAAGCTGCTCTTCGCGGGCTTTGTCAGAGGGAAGGGACTTGAACTCTACCGCCTGCCCAACGGCGTCCTCGTTCCTGCCAATGCCGAGGCTGTGATAGAGGGCTACGTTGACGTGAACGAGCTGAGCGAGGAAGGGCCATTCGGGGACCACTTTGGCTTCTACGACAAACCGAGCGAGAGGAACGAGCTTTATCCTGTCTTCCACGCCCAACGTTTGTACTACCGCGACGACCCGATTTACTACGGCTCTGTAGTCGGGAAGCCGCCGCTTGAGGATGCCGTAATAGGAAAAGCCATCGAGAGGATTTTCCTCCCGCTGATGAGGATGGTTCTGCCGGAAGTTGTTGACGTCAACTTTCCAGAATATGGCGTCTTTCAAGGCGTTGCCATAGTCTCGATAAAGAAGCGCTATCCCGGGCAAGGCAAGAAGGTTCTCAACGCCCTCTGGGGAACGGGCCAGATGGCGCTGACCAAGGTGATAATAGTCGTCAGCGAAGACATAAACGTCCACGACATAAACCAGGTCATCTGGGCGGTCGCTTCCTTTGTCAATCCTGAAAGGGACGTTTTGGTGATTCCGAACGCGCACACAGACGCCCTCGATCCAGCTGTCCCGAATCCGCCTCTCGGGAGCAAGCTGGGAATAGACGCGACGAGAAAGCTCCAGCTGGAGATGAAAGGGAGAACCGTTGAGGAAGTTGAGGAAGACCCGGAAGTTCTTGAGAGGCTCGATGGGCTCTTCAGGAAGTACCTCGGTGGTTGAGATGGCCTTTGACCCAGGTGAGGTCAGCAAGGCGAGCAGGTTTCATGCACTGATGAGGCTCGTCAGGATAGAGCACACCCTCTTTAGTTTACCCTACGCTTACGTCGGAGCTCTCCTAAGCGGTTTCCACGTAACCTGGGTGGAGATAATCCTCATGAGCTTCGCCCTCCTCGGGTTGAGAACTGCCGCCTTAGCCTACAACAACATAGCGGACATAGACATAGACAGCCTGAATCCAAGAACCTGGAACAGGCCACTGATCAAAGGGGCCGTAAAAATCAGCGACGCATGGTGGCTCGTCGTCGTTGGCTCGGTTCTCTACTTCGTCTCGGCTGTTCTGCTAAACTTCTGGACGGCCCTGCTCAGCCCGATTCCATGGGTTCTGGCCCTCGCCTATCCTCAAGGAAAGAGGAAGCACAGCTTTCCGCACCTCCACTTAGGCTTAACTCTGGCCATGGCTGTGGCAGGTGGGACTATTGCAGCAGGAGGCGATGAGACAAACCTCCTTGTCCTCCTTGAGAGAATCCCCTGGGCATTCTTCTTTGGAGTGCTCTTCTGGGTAGCGGGCTTCGACACTATCTATGCCATCATGGACTACGAGTTCGACGTGAGGCACGGCGTTGGAAGCATTCCCGCGCGCTTCGGGATAAAGAAGGCCCTGGACATCGCTTTAGCCTTCCACCTGATTGCGATAGCCCTCTTTGGCCTTGCAGGCCCTCTCTACGGCCTCGGGTGGGTTTACCTCACCGGCTGGGCAGTCGGGAGCTTTTTAATCCTCCACGAGAACTACCTCGCGAGGAAAAGCCTTGAGAACGTTCCAAAGGCCTTCAACCTCAACATTCCCATCGGGTTAATCATCACGCTCTCAGCCATAGCCGATGCCCTGATAAAGCTCGGGGGTGGTTGAATGAAGAAGTTGTTGGCGTTGCTCCTCGTTGGCCTTGTCGTTTTAACCGCGGGGTGCATAGGAGCGAATTCAAGCCCGGGTTCGGGCGCTACCTCTTCAGAGCTCCCAACTGTGAGGGCAGCTACCCTGCTCGGCGGGATAAGCACGCTCGACATAATGCAGGCCAAGGGCTTCGACGAGAAGAACGGCTTCCACGTTAAGGTTCTGCGCCTCGGCAAAACTCCCGACATAATTGCATCCCTCAAGAACGGTGAAACGGATTTCGCCGTTATTCCCGCTGAGATGGCTGCGAAGTTAGCCCAGAGTGGCGTTGATATCAAGATAATCGCCGTTGACATGCTCCAGAACCAGGCGATAATCGGAAAAGAGAGGATGAGGCCTGAGGAGCTTAAGGGAAGGAAGATAGGGGCGGTGGTTGCATCTGGAACCTTCAAGCTCTTCCAGGCATATATGAAAGTCCTCTACAACGTAACGCCCGAGGACTACACCGTCGTTAACGTCCCGCCCGGCTCGATTGAGGACTCGCTGAGGGACGTTGATGCAGTCGTCATCTGGGAGCCGATAGCGAGCGAGCTGATGGCCAAGAACTACACGGTTATAGCGACCTTCTCGGAACTCTGGGACGAGGCGAGGGCAAAGGGCATCGTCAACGGTCCGGCAGTTATGCTCGTCTGGGTCGTTCGCGGGGACTTCCTGAGGGAGCATAGGGACCTCGTTGATGCCTTCATAAAAGCGCAGGAGGAGAGCGCCCGCTACTGGAAGACCAATCCAGGCGAGACCAAGGCCATCCTGAAGAACCTCTACCACCTCGACCAAAAGGCCCTTGAAATCCTCTACACCAGGACATTCGTCAACGAGGGGAAGCTCGACGAGGGGTTAATCCTCGGCATAAAGTCCGAGTGGAAGCTTGCCTACCTCGGGGGCTACCTTGAGAAGGACCCGTCTAACTTGGATATCTTCTACAGGGGCTGAAGATGAGGCGCGGCTGGCTCTACCTCCTTATTTTTGCACTGGCCTCGTGGGTGGCCTTAGCCAGGCTCTACCCGACGCTTATTCCCGGCATAGGGGAGACCCTCCGCTTTTATCCAGAGGCCGGCTGGGGCCTCGTTCTGAATTCCACCCTCAGGACTCTTTATCACTCCCTGGCTGGATTTTTGGTCGCGTTTCTCCTCGTTGGAGCTTCCATCCTCTTGGCCCTCTACTCGGCAGAGTTCAAGGACTTTTTAAGCGCTCTCAACGTCTTCGTCCAGAGCGTTTCGGTTTTAGTGTGGACGATAGTCTTCATCATGATATTCGGGGTCACGAGCTCAATCGCGCCCATCCTCGTCACCGCGATGGCATCCTTCCCCGCCATGCTCTCGGCCGGAATAAGCTCAAGCGAGAATCTCCTTGAGAGGTACAGGCCTTTGATAGCTCTCCTAAGGCCCTCAAGGCTTCAGCTCTACCTCCATTTCATAGTTCCCGGAACGCTCCCCGAGATGGTTTCCGCGAGCAGGGTGGCCCTCGGCATTGCTTTGAGGATAAGCGTTGTCGCTGAGGCCTTTGGTTCGGCAGGTGGAATAGGCTACCAGCTCGTTTATTCCTACGACCTCGGGGTTAAGGCCGGTGTCTTCGCGTGGGCCCTCCTTCTCATCGTTCTCATGATAACCCTCGATCAGCTCGTACTCGGGAGGCTTGAGGAATGGGTGAGGCGCTGGTACTGGTGAGAGAGCTTGAGAAGTCCTTCAACGGCGAGAAAATCCTGGAGGGAATAGGCCTCGAAATTAAGCGCGGTGAAGTAATCGGCCTCGTCGGGCCCAACGGGACCGGAAAGAGCACCCTCGTGAAGATATTAGCGGGAGTGGAGATGGCCGACTCCGGAGAGGTCTCAGTGAGGGGCAACCTCTCGATCGTTTACCAGGAGGACTATCTCCTCCCCTGGAAGAGGCTCCGCGACAACCTCTGCCTCGGCTTAAAGTTCAGGGGAAAGGACTGCGAACCTCTCGAAGTTTCTAAAAGGCTTGGGATAGAGGAGTTCCTTGAGAAATACCCGAAGGAGGTGAGCGGTGGAACGAGGAGAAAAGCATCGATAGCGAGGGCCTTACTCCTCGACTTCGACGTTTTGATCCTCGATGAGCCCTTCACCGGCCTCGACCAAGCCTCTAAGGAATCACTTCTTTCCATAATTAGGGAATTAGCTAATTCTGGAAAAGCCGTCTTAGTGGTCTCGCACCAGCTTGAGGAGCTTTTTAGAGTTGCGGACAGGGTTTACGTCCTCGGAGGAAGGCCCGCGAAAGTTAAGAAGGTTCTCCGGGGGGAGGAGCTTGGTAGGGGAGCTGTTTAACAGCATAGCCGAGCGCTATGATTTAGTTAACAGGCTTACAACCCTCGGCTTGGACAGGAGGTGGCGAAAAAAGGCCTGCGAGCTGGCCTTGGAACACTTAATAGCGGAGAGGCCAAAGATACTGGACGTGGCCTGCGGAACAGGAGACATGATAAGGTGCATGAAGAAGGGGCTTGAGAAAAGGAAGGCCACGGCGGAGTTCTACGGTCTGGACTGCAGCGAGAGGATGCTTGAGGTAGCTCGAAGGAAGGTGCCCTTCGCGAGGCTCGTGATAGGGAGTGCCGAGGAGATGCCCTTTCCCGACGGGAGTTTTGACCTCGTCAGCGTTGCCTTTGGCCTGAGGAACTTTCCAGACAGGGAAAAGGCAATCTCCGAGATGCACCGCGTTCTCAAGAAGGACGGCCTTCTCCTTCTCCTTGAGTTCTCAAGGAACGGGAGCTTACTCGGGAGGCTTGCATGGTTCTACACGAAGAGCTTTGTCCCCTTCGTCGGTGGCCTTCTGACGGGTAAGGAAGAGGCCTACGAACACCTCTGGCGCTCAATCAAGGCGTTTCCTTCACCCGAGGAGCTTTCTGAGGAGTTCCGGGAGTTCGGCTTTGAGTCTCTCCTCCTGAGATGGTGCTTCCCGAGGATAGCCTTCATCATGGTTTTGAGGAAGGTTTAGCTACCAGAGCCTTAGCCGCGCCGTTTACAAGGTTTCTCTCCTCAAGGACTTCAAAGCCCTTCTCCCTCAGGAGGTTTCCAACGTCCACCCGGAAGTCCGTCCCGGTCAGCCGGCTCGTTAGCGCGCTCAAACCGCTCAAAAAAGCCCTGAAGATGGGGTTCTTCGGCAGAGAGCACTCCATCGCGAGGAGAAGACCGCCCGGTTTTAAAACCCGCCTTATCTCACTCAAAATCCTCTCCTTTTCCGGGACAACGCAGAGGAAGAAGGTTGAGACGGCCGTGTCGAAGCTTTTATCTGGAAACGGGAGGGAGCGGGCATCAGCCTTCAGGAGCTTTACCTTAGCGTTGCTCTTCTTTTTTCTGGCCTTCTCAAGCATCTTCTCGCTGATGTCAACGCCGACGACCTCCGTGCCCTTTGGGTAAAGGGGAAGGTTCAGCCCGGTTCCAACGCCCAGCTCAATAACCCTCCCCCTGGCTTTTCCAATCAGTTCTTTTCTGGCCCTCCTTATGCCCGTGGGTACCTCAAGGAGCGTGTTTACGGGCTCGTAGATGTAGCTCACCAGCTCGTAGCTCACCGGAGACCCTCCGCGGTGAAGGTTATCGAGTCTTGAAGGGGCCTTTCAAAAATGACGCTATCCTTTTTGGGACAGATGTTTTCAGTTAATGCCATCAAAAGGGAGCTGTCGAGCTTTCCCGCGACCCTTAAGAGGAACCCAGGTAAAGGGATGAGGAGAACCCGCTTTCCGGCTTCATCCAAAACCGCCTTCACGAGTTCGCCGAGGGGCACCACTTCCGCTCCGCAGACGTTCACTTCATCCCTCCCGCTCCCCTCAAGCATATCCGCGAGGAGCTCCGCCAAATCCCTCACATCAACGGGCTGAACACGGGTTTTTAGGTCCGGAAAAACCCTCCAGTGAAGGGCCTCTCTGAAGAGCCCCTGACCCGGGCCCAAGACCAGCGATGGCCTTACAATCGCGTAGTTCTCAAGCCTTCGAACTTCCCGCTCGCCGAGGGCCTTGCTTCTGAAGTATTCTATGGGTGAGGTTTCATCGGCTCCGAGGGCGCTCACGTGGACGAGCCTCATTCCAGTTCCTTCGATAACTTTAGAGAGAGCCCCTGGGATTTTGTAGTGGACTGAGTAGTCCCCCCTCAGGACGCCGATGAGGTTGACGACGGCATCCGGGCTCAGCTTTTCCACCAGCCGGGCGTACTCTTCCGGCCTTCCCGAGACCTTTATCGTCTCAGCTCTACCGAGCTTTACGTTCCTTCTCGTTGGGACCATAGCTTTGTGGCCTCTGCCCAGCAGCTCTCGAAGGAGGAAGCTCCCGATGAATCCTGTTCCGCCGAGGAGAAGAACCCTCATGATGCCATCTACTCCCCAAACTTTATAAGTTTGGAGGCGGATGTTTTTAGGAAAGCCTAACAAAGGTGGTGGTTTGGGTGCCTTACATGGGGATAGCGAGGACGAACCTCGGGCCCCTTCAGACGTACCGGATGATCCTCGACGAGCTCTCCAAGAGAGGTTTCAGGATCGGCTTCTCTAAGCACCACTGGGCCGGCGACATGCCCTTCGGCCTTGTTCTCGCGGAGACCGACAGGGGAATGGTAGCGGTCAGGTGGAGCCTCGGAAAATCCTTCGAGCTCAGGATCGAGGAGATAGATGAAGATGCCTTCGAGGACTTCGTTGAGGAGACGCTCGACTACATCGGGGGTGACTGAATGGAGGCCCTGAGGAGGGTCTTGGATGAGTTCAACAGGCTGCACGGGAGTGAGGCCCGGGCCAGGATCGTGAGGGCTGGAGAGGGGGAGGTGGTGATAGAGTTCGAGGGATCGTTCTGCGCGACCTGCGGTCTCTACGACTACTTCGATGACTTAAAATGGGAGGCCCTTGATTTCGGTCTGAAGGTGGAGCCCGTTGAGGTTTTAGAGGCGGAGGAGGACGACTTCGAGCATGGGAGGTACCTGGTTAGGTACGTGCTGGATCACTCCTCGCCAGGGTAGCAGAGGTAGCGGTAGGGGCAGAACCTGCAGGCGTAGCTGAAGTGCCCCCTCGGCAGTTTGTCCCTTTCGTAAGCCTTTTTGACTGTGTAAAAGTGCTTCAGCGTCTCTTTAAAGAGGGACTTGTCGTAGGGAACCTCAAAGAGCCTGAAGTTGGGCCCCTTGACTATCGGGAAGTCCGAGAAATCGAGCTTGCCTATGATGCTCTCCGGCCTCTCGTGGAGCTTCACGTAGTAGAGGTAGCCGTAGTCAGCCTCAGCCCACCGGAGGTAGATGTTGAGCTGGGCGAGGTGGTAGTCGTAGGGGACCCTTGGGAGGCTCGTTTTTCCCTTTATCTCTATTGGGAAGTCTTTAAACGCGTCTATCCGTCCGTGGATTTCAAAGCCCAACTTTCTTGAGCGCAGAACGAGCGGAGTCTCCAGCTCAAAGCCAAAGCGCCGGGCGAGGATCTCCCCCAAAACGTTGTGGGTGCTCACGCCCTGGTTCAGCCTGACCTTAACGAACTCGGGCCACCTCTCGGGGTAGCCCTTCAGCCTGAAGTATATCCTCCTCGGGCAAGTGAGGGCCTCGCTCGCGTAGAACTCCAGCAGTCCATCGTTTTCATCGCTCTCCATGACTCCGCCTCCAGAAGGACGGCTCATCGGCCCGCGAACCTCCCCGCCCTGTGTCAGCTAATACCGACGTCATCACCGGTCAGACTGGGCAAGGGTCTTCATCCTGAGGTAATAGGGGGAGGGGGTTTAAAAAGTATCTCATGGGGTCTTTCTCTTCCGGAGGGAGTAGCTCAGTCCATAGGCCGGCCATAGGCTTGGGGGCTGCTCGTAGTGGTGCAGGTTCCGGAGGATCTTCTCAGCGGCTTTCCTGTTCCTCGCCTTTATCTTAAGGACGCCCTCCTCAAGCTCGACTGTGCCGTCGGATAGGTGGAGGACGAGCTTCTTTCCAACGGTCTCCGGCCGGGCCCTGAGCAAGAGCTCCCTGTACTGCTCGTATGCCCTGTCGCTGAGGTTCTGCTCGATGAGAACGGGCTTCTCCCTGGCTCCAAAAAGGCGCGAAAACCAACTATTCGGGGGTTCATCATCCATACCCTTCATCGACCTCCTCGGAGGTACTCCTTGTATGGATTGAGGGGGAGGGCTTTTAAGCCTTTCTAATCGTCATTTGGCAAAAAGACGAAACCAAAGCCTTTAAAGGCGAGCCTTCGGGGGTGTTGGGATGAGCGGAACCCGGGGGATAAAACCCAAGATCAGGCGCATCCTATCGCGGGAACTCCCGTCTGGGCTCTTAGAGGCCCTTCCTAAGCACTGGGTCATGATAGGCGACGTCCTGATACTGCCCATCAGGCCGGAGCTTGAGCCCTACAAGCGCAGGGTAGCCGAGGTCTACGCCCGGGTCATAGGGGCCAAGGCCGTCCTCAGGAAGGGCCACATCCACGGGGAGACGAGGAAACCGAACTACGAGTTGCTGTGGGGGAGCGATACCGTTACGGTTCACGTCGAGAACGGCGTTAAGTACAAGCTCGACGTAGCTAAGATAATGTTTTCCCCGGCCAACGTCAAGGAGCGCGTGAGAATGGCGGGGGTTGCGAAACCCGGGGAACTGGTTGTAGACATGTTCGCCGGAATCGGGCACCTGAGCCTTCCGATGGCCGTGCACAAAAAGGCGAGGGTGATAGCCATCGAGAAGGACCCCTACACCTTTCGCTTTCTCGTCGAGAACATCTGGCTCAATGGCGTTCAGGATTTGATGACGCCCTACAACATGGACAACCGCGACTTTCCGGCCGAGAACGTAGCGGACAGGGTTCTCATGGGCTACGTCGTTAAGACCGCCGACTTCATCCCCAAGGCGTTGAGCATAGCGAAGGACGGGGCGGTAATCCACTACCACAACACCGTGCCTGAAAAGCTCATGCCCGAAGAGCCCTTCGCGACCTTCAAAAAAGTGGCGGCGGATTACGGATACGAGGCGGAGAAGCTCAACGAACTCGTCATCAAACGCTACGCTCCAGGTGTGTGGCACGTTGTAGTCGACGTCAGGGTATCGAGGAAAGGGGAGCAAAACTTATAAGAGGATCACGATAATCAACGGCCGGGTTCGGGCCGGTAGCTCAGCCTGGTTAGAGCGCGGGGCTTTTAACCCCGTGGCCGCGGGTTCGAATCCCGTCCGGCCCGCTAAAATTGTCCTCACTCCTCCAGGAAGCAAGTTCTCATCCGAAAGCCTCATAATAACCGCCTCCTCGATGAAGCGGCTCCTGTTATGTGTCGCTTGATCGAGTACTTGAACCACGGTTGGGTCAAGGCTGACCTCCTCCCCGCCTTGAAAGGCGAGGGTTCCAACGGTTTAACCCCTCGCCAAGGGCGGTTCGGTTTACGGGCACTCATCCACCTACTTCTGTTACCGGTTTCGGTTCAGCCCGAAGGCACG
>NZ_JALXBJ010000035.1 GCF_026991495.1 Thermococcus sp.
ACCGATCACCGCGACCTTACTCATCATCACCACCAGCCAATACGCCGGCACGAACCGGTCTTACCGGAACCCTCGCCCTGGGAAGAGGAATATCCTCCGGTTTCCTCCCGGTCTTCCTCGCGAGGATCGAGATGACGATCGGCATGCATGTCCTCCCCTGGCAGGGCCCCATTCCCACGCGGAGGAGCCTCTTGATCTCCTCAATGTCGGTAACGCCAGAATCTATGAGTTCTTCGATCTCCTCAGCGGTGACGTCGTTACAGCGGCAGACGATTACCTTTCCGGACATTTCGATCACCTCTCCACCCTCACAGCCCTTACTTCCCAGGCGAGCTCTATCGGAACCTCAACGGTGATTATCGGCGTGTCCCCCTTCGTCTTCTCCCTCGGAACGACCGCAATGATCCTTCCCCTCCCGACGGGCTGTCCAACGCGGTTGAGGAGAAGGACTTCCTCTCCCCTTTCCGGGAGAGGAAGGAGCTCGTAGGGCATCGTTATCCTCGCCTTGTCGCCGACGTACTGAATCATAAAGAAGGCCAGCCCCGGACAGACCTGAACGCAGAGTGAGCAGCCGATGCACCTCTCGTAATCCACTACGGGTATATCGTTTGGCGTTGGCATCCTTATCGCTTTTGTTGGACATACCTCCCTGCAGGGTGCACAGGGGATCTCCTGCGGACACTCGGGGACTGCAACGGGCCTCTGGCGGAGCCTCTCTTCACTCGGCTTCGGGATTATTGAAAAGAGCTCGTCAGGGATTATGTAGCCCCTCCGAAGGTAAGGCGGAACCTCAGGCATTTCCAGCACCCTCAAGAAGCTTTCTTATTCCCTCGGCAACGCGCCTCCCGAAGGGGCCGGAGCGGAACTCCTCAAGGTCGCGCTGGGCATTCTCTATCTCCTTCACCCAGCTCTCATCAGCTATGCCAAGCCTTAGAGCCGCTGCAATCCCCGCTATCTTGCCTTCGAGCATCGCTGTCGTTGCCTCCTCTATTCCTGCAGAATCGCCGGCGACGAAGATTCCCCTGACCGTTGTTTCCATCCACCCATCGCGAACCGCGACGTGGCCCCCGAGCTCCCTGATGAACTTTATCTGGCACCCCGCCTGCTGGAGGAGCTCTATGCTCGGCCTCAGCCCAACGGCGAGGGCTATCACATCGACATTGAAGACCTTCTCCGTTCCCGGAATCGGCTTCCAGTTATCGTCGAGCTCCGCAACTACCGCCCTCTCAACAGTCTCTCCCCCCTCAGCTCGGAGGATCGTGTGTCTCGTGAGGATTGGAACTCCAAGGCGCCTCACCTTGGCTGCATGCACGAAGTAGCCCCCAATTTTGGGCATGGCCTCAACTATCGCTTCAACCTCAACGCCTGCCTGTACGAGCTGATAGGCTAAGATAAGCCCGACGTTTCCGGCGCCCACTATCAAAACCCTCTCCCCCGGTTTTACCCCGTAGGTGTTCATCAGCGTCTGAATCGCTCCAGCCCCGTAGATTCCTGGCAAGTCGTTGTTCTCGAAGGGTATCATCTTCTCCATCGCGCCGGTGGCAACGATGACCGCTCTCCCGCGGAACTCGACCGGTTCGCGGTTCTTCCTTACCCCAAGGACGAGCTTCTCGTTTCCATTGTGAAAGATACCAACGGCGGAGGTTTCGAGGGACACCACGATGTTCTCCCTTCTTTTCACTTCTCCCTCCAGGATCTTCGCTATTTCCACCCCCCCTTACTCCGGCAAACTGTTCCCTCTTCCCGAAGAACTTGTGGGTCTGCTTGACGAGTTGCCCGCCGAGCCTCGGGCTCTCGTCGAGGAGGGCAACCCTCGCCCCGGCGTCGGAGGCGTTTATTGCAGCCATTAAGCCGGCGGGCCCGCCACCGACGACCACTACCTCCGCCTTCACCACCTTGGCATCTCTAAACTCGGGTGGGTTAGCTTTGATGGGGAGCCTTGCCCTCCCGCTCTGGCGCTCGATTTTCATGCCATCCTCCACAAGGGTTATGCAGGTTCTAACGTTTGGCACGCCGTTGACTACCATAACGCAGGAGGAACATTTACCTATGGCACAGAAAAGGCCCCTCGGGCGATTTTTGTTGGGGGAGTGGTTGAGAACCCTTATGCCGGCTGCATGAAGGGCCATCGCGATGGTTTCACCCTCGTAGGCCTTTATCGGCTTCCCCTCGAAGTAGATGGTCAGCTCCCTGCCACGCTTGAAGTGGAGGATAGGATGTTCCTTGAGGCGCATTGAGCGTCACCTGAGAATCCGTCGGGGGCTGAACTTATGAAAATTTTTCAATCCAAAGGTGGACAACCTTTGGTTAACCAGCCTACCAAACCTTTATATATCCCGCCAGGATAACTAACCCCGGCGGCGGGCTAGGCCGGGGGGTTCGGCGTCCCCTGTAACCGGAAACCGTCGATATGCCGGGGCCGAAGCCCGGGGGGCGGTTCCTGAAACCGCGCCCGGAAGCCGGGGTGTAACGATGAGCCCTCGTCCCGGGGGGCCGGCGGTGGGCGAGGTTCGGCTGGAGGGCCGAACTAACGCCCTTTGCCCGCCGAACCCCGCCAGGCCCGGAAGGGAGCAGCGGTAGGCGGGACGTGCGGCGCTCCCGGGGTAGCGGGGGTGAGCGAGCCCCGGTGGAAGGGCACGGTGGAGGGTTCCCACCCCCGGGCGCGCCCGCCGCCACTAAGCTTTTATCGTTTCTATCCAAGTTTTAACGGTGGTTCCAATGCACCCAAAGATAGGTTCCCTTCTCTCGCCGTTTCCACGGGTGGAACTCGTTCCATGGGAGACGCCGGTTCATTACCTACCAAAGGTGAGTGAAACCGTTGGGGCTGACGTCTACGTCAAGAGAGAGGATCTGACGGGTTTTGGAATCGGAGGCAACAAAATAAGGAAGCTTGAGTTCCTTCTCGGCGACGCCTTATCGAAAGGCTACGACACTGTAATAACGATGGGGGCCGTCCACTCGAACCACGCCTTCGTAACTGCATTAGCGGCAAAAAAACTCGGACTGGAGCCCGTTCTCATCCTCCGCGGAAAGGAGGAACCCAAGGGCAACTACCTCTTAGACAGGCTGATGGGAATCGAGACAAGGGTCTTTGACGTCGAGAAGACCCCCGACCTGATCCCAATCGCGGAGGAAGTTGCGGGGGAGCTGAGGGCCGAAGGAAAAAGGCCCTACCTGATACCGATAGGCGGAGCCTCCCCGGTCGGAACCCTCGGATACGTGAGGGCCGTTGGGGAGATAACGTCCCAGTCAACGGAGCTCGGCCTGGAATTCGATACTGTGGTCGATGCGGTCGGAAGCGGCGGAACCCTCGCCGGACTGACCCTCGGTCTGGGCCTCATAGGTTCCAAAGCTAAACCCGTAGGAATTGGGGTCGGAATATTCGGTGGAGACATGGAGGAGAAGGTTCTCAAGCTGGCTGAAGATGCCGGAAAACTCCTTGAAGTCAGTGTAAAGCTGGAAAGGCCGAGAATATACGACTACAGCTTCGGCGCCTACGGGAAGATAGTCAAGGAAGTCGCGGAGCTCATAAAATGGGTCGGGACAAAGGAGGGCATTCTCCTTGATCCAGTCTACACCGGCAAGGCCTTCTACGGCCTGATGGAGCTGGCCAAGGCCGGAGAACTCGGTGAGAGAATCCTCTTCCTCCACACGGGTGGTTTTCCAGGGCTTTTCCACTACGGCGAGGAGATGCTGGGGCTCATGCAAAAGCCTTAAGGTTCCCTACGTTTTTTGCCTTTGGGGTGTTGAGATGGTTGGCCTTGAGGTCGAGCTTTTTGGAGTACGGTTTGAAAACCCGCTAATCCTCGCATCGGGAATAAACGACAAGACCCCGGAACAGTGGATTCGGGCGCATGAAGAAGGGGCGGGGGGAGTCGTGACAAAATCCATCGGGATCGAGCCGAGGGAGGGTTACGACAACCCGACCATAGTTGAGCTCCCCTACGGCCTGATAAACGCGATGGGACTGCCAAATCCCGGCTGGAAGGGCTTTCTTGAGATGGTCGAGGGCTACACCTTCGACTTCCCGGTGATAGTGTCCATCTTCGGCGGCACAGCCGAGGAGTTCGCTTTTTTGGCGGAGAAGCTGAGTGAAGTTGCCGATGCTTTCGAGCTGAACCTCAGCTGCCCCCACGCAAAGGGCTACGGTATGGAGATCGGCCAGAAACCGGAGAACGTCTATGAGGTCGTTAAAGCCGTCAAAGACACCGCCGATAAGCCGGTTATAGCGAAGCTCACACCCAACACCGACGAGGTAACGAAGCTCGGTCTATCTGCTGAGAAAGCGGGAGCCGATGGAGTTTCGGCCATAAACACCCTGAAGGCCATAGCGATTGACGTCTACGCGAGAAGGCCAATCCTGAGCAATAAAGTCGGTGGCTACTCCGGGCCAGGTGTTAAGCCAGTCGCGTTAAGGGCGGTCTACGACCTTGCAAAAGCTCTCGACATCCCGGTGATAGGTATAGGGGGCATAACCACATGGGAAGACGCGGTCGAGTTCCTCCTCGCTGGGGCCTCAGCTTTGCAGATAGGAACCGCCGTTTCCCTCCGGGGCTGGAAGGTCTTCAGGGAGATAAGCGAGGGGATCGAGAAGTACCTTGAAAGCGAGGGCTTTTCGAGCGTTAAAGACATCATCGGCCTCGCCCTTGAGTGAGAGAAAGGGTTATTTAGTAGGAAAATCTACTATACTGCGGTGAACTACTATGCCGCTCACGAAGGTCACCCGGAACTATCAGATAACCATTCCAGCCGAGATAAGAAAGGCCCTCGGCATAAGGGAGGGCGAATACCTAAGTGTGGAGCTTAGAGGAGACGAGATAGTCATCAAAAAAGCCGAGATGAAGTGGCCGAGCCTTGACCTTGGAAGGGACTTCACGCCCGAAGAAATCGAGGAGAACTCCAGAAAAGCCCTCGTGGAGGTATCTAAATGGGAAGAGTAGCGGTCGTTGATACAAACATCCTCCTTTATTCTATCAACCGCAGCTCAGAGAGATACGCAGAGGCAAGGGAACTGATAGGCTCCCTTGATAAGATAGTGTTGCCTGCAATCGTTGTTTACGAGTTCATCTGGAACTTGGCAGCGGCTGGGGTTTCACCTAAGGAAGCCGAGAAAACTATGACAAGGATTCTCCTAAACGAGAAGGTTAGTCTCGCCGATGACAGAAGGTACCTACTTCCGGCCTTTGACCTCTTCGGAAACCTCAGCTTAAAACACTACAACGACTCCATGATCCTCGCGATAGCCAAGGAAGTTGGAACCCTCGCGACCTACGACAAAAAGCTTAGAAACCGTGCCGGGAAACTTGGCATTAAACTGCTCCCGGAGGTGGTTGAATGAAGCGCGCGGTGGTTTTGTTCTCCGGCGGGTTGGACAGCACGGCCTGCCTCTACTGGGCCAAGAGGAACTACGATGAAGTGATAATGCTCACCGTCAACTACGGAAGCAACGAGGAGCGCGTTACTAACAGGGTTACGGAGTTCTTCTCGAAAGAGCTGGACGTTCCGCTTAAGATCGTAAAGCTGGACTTCCTTGAGGAGTTCTCCAAACTGAGGGGCACCACGCTCGTTGGTGGGGAGACGCCGAGGGTTACTGGGAAAGAACTCGAAGACATGGAGTTTGCCCGAGAAACTGCCAAAAGCGTCTGGGTTCCAGCGCGCAACGTAGTTTTAATAGCGGTCGCCGCTTCGCTTTTGGATGCCCTCGGGGGCGGGGACATAATAGTCGGCTTCAACGCCGAGGAAGGAGCAACTTTCCCGGACAACACACCGGAGTTCGTCGAAAAGATGAACGAGATGCTCCGCTACGGGACGCTGAGAGAAGTAAAAGTGGTCGCTCCCCTCATCAACCTCGACAAGAAGGGGATAGCGAAGCTCTTGAAGGAGTTAAACGCGAAGTACGAGTACTCCAACTCCTGCTACATGCCCAAGGGCTTCACCGAGGACGGGAAGCCGATACACTGCGGCGAGTGCGAGAGCTGTGTGAGGAGGCACCGTGGCCTTATTGAGGGCATAGGCGAGGACAGGACTGTTTACGCGGTCGAGCCGAAGATTTGAACCACATTCTTTTGTTTTCCCAATTCCAGCTGCTTTTATCATGCAAACGTTTTTATAAGAGCTGATATATCTCTAAAAGAGCATAAGGGGGTGGAAAAATGAACATCGTAAAGATAAGGGCCGTTCTCTCCACGACTCTGCTTGTTGTGTTCATTGGCGTCCTGTTCGTTACGGTCGGCGTGCTCTACACCACCAAGATAGGGCATCCTTTCCTTGGAATGACCAGGTCCCAGCTCTTCAAGGTCAGGAACATTCTAGGCCCCGTGATGAACGCGCTAATAATAGTCCACCTAGGAGTTAACTGGGGGATGTATAGAAGGGAACTGAAGGTTCTCCTCAGGAAGTAACCTCCGAATTGGCTGTCTGGGTGAACGGATTAAGTTGTTTCACCGCAAGCTTTATAAATCTGCTCTGGCCTTCTATCTTTTGACGTGGGGCGGTAGCTCAGCCTGGGAGAGCGCCGGACTGAAGATCCGGGTGTCGGGGGTTCAAATCCCCCTCGCCCCACCACTTTTGCCTGCGGTGGTAGTCTAGCCTGGTCCAGGACACCGGCCTCCCAAGCCGGTAACCCGGGTTCGAATCCCGGCCACCGCACCACACAAACTTCACTTGCGCGAAGTTTGATTAAGTTGATGATCCTTTTCTGAGAGCCATTTGACAGAATTTCTCGTTGGGCAGACTTTTGATGACTATCTGTGCCACATCTCATCGATGGGTTTGAGGAGGCTTTTTCCGGTGAGTTTTTGGTATTCTTCATCGAGCTCGAAGAGCATTGCTAAATCCTCAAGAATTTCCTCAGCTTCGGCCTTCTCAAGGAGGGGTTCCCAGTTGTTGCTCACCTCGGCGAGGTAATAAAACCTCTGCCAGCTAACGCCGTACTTCTCCTCAATACTCTTCAAGGCTCTCTTTATCTCTCCTGAAAGGCTCATGGACAAACCTCCAGCAGGTAGAAGATCATCGGCCCCCCGCTCGGGGCCTCTGCCTCCTTCATCAATCCGGCGGGTCTCAAACCACCCAACCCAACCCCGCCGGCTCTCTGGTGGCGATGGCCCCCTCACGAAGGTCCGGGCCGTCATCGCGTCCTCGACCCGGGCTTCACTCGGGGGCAGGAAACGGCGTTCGCCAAGCTCACCTCACGAGGTTAAGCACCTCACTCGGCGGGCAACCCCAAGATAAGGTACCGCTGAAAACAAATAAATGTTTCTCTAAAACATGGAAACTAATGGAAGAGGTTTATATAGCTCCACTCCAATTAAGACCTCTATCAAATTGACTTCCCCCTCTGTCACCAGCTCTTCCCTAAAAGGATCCCTCCCACGATGAGGCAAAGCCCGAAGACCGTTGACGGCTCTATCCTCTCTCCCACCGCCAGCGAGATGAAGAAAAGACTCAGGAAGGGCACGAGATAGACCAAATTCGAGGCGAACTCCATCTCATCCTTTATAGCTCTGTACCAGATGAGGAAGGTAACGCCCATCTCGAATAGGCCGACGTAGACCGCCCCGGCAAGACCCTTGATGGGTGGAAGGGTGAACCCGCCCGAGAAAGCCAAAGCTAGAAAAACGTAGGCAGAGCCGAAGAGGAAGTTCCAGAAGGTCTTCTCAACCAGAGGTCTCTCATCCTTAAGGTTCAGCACCCAGTAGGAGGCCCATACCACCGCGCTCCCGAGGGCTAAGGCAACCCCGGCTGGGTTCGAGAAGTCCAGCCCCCTCAGGTTTCCCCTCGTGGCCACGATAAAGGCACCAAAGAAGCCGATGAAGAGCCCAATAACTACCCTTATTCCGGGCCTCTTCCCGAGGAGCGGAACCGAGAGAAGGACGAGCATCAGAGGCCAGGTGTAGTTCAAAGCCTGCGCCTCCTGAGCCGGAAGCATGTCATAGGCCGAGAAGAGGAAGGTGTAGTAGAGAACGAGGAAAAGGCCGAGGTAAGCCGAGCGGAGGTTCTGTCTCCTTATAGAGAACCCGCGGGAGTGGAGTATTCCGAAGACTATGAGGGAAGTTAGCGAGGCGTAGAATAGGAGCTGAAGTGGTGTCAAGTACCTCAGCGAGAGCTTGAAGGCGGAAGCGACAGTTGACCAGAGGAGCACCGCGAGGAGAGCGTGCCTTTTGGGCATGTCTGGAGATGGAGCGGGAGGAATAAAAATCTATCCGCTCTCCTTCAGAACCCGCTCAATGACCGGGTCAACTATGCGGTACTTCCTCCTGCCATCCACGGATTCCCGGATTATCCAGCTCATCTTTTCCAGGCTGTCCAGGAGTTTTGAAAGCCTCGACTTTGGGACTTCCTGCCCCTTTACGGCTAAATACTCCCTGAGGAGCTCCCAGCGGTTGTAGCCTTTTGCAATGCCCTCAAGGATCAGGATATAACGCGGACTTCTCCTTTCGAGTTCCTTGAGCTCTCCCCTGAGGAAGCCTTCGGCCTTTTTTAAGACGCTCTCAATCGCGGATTTAAGGTTCCCCTCCTTCATATAGGCCCTCCCAAAGTCCACAAGCCAGCCAGGAATCCCGTCAAGGACGTCAACTGCCCTTTCAATGTCCATCATCGGAACTTCAACACCCGCCTCCGCGAAGCCACGTTTCAGGAACTCAATGGAGAGACTTCTCGAAAAGGGCATCAGTCTTACTTCCCCATAGCTCCTTCCGTAGAGGGGGCTCTCGTACTCGCCAAGGCCGAGGAAGTCGTGGAGGAGACCGACCTCCGAACCCGTCAGGATGAACCTGAGGTTCTCAAGGTTATCGTAGGCATAGGCAAGGAGTGCTAAAAACTCCCGTCCCCCGCGGGAACCGTAGAAGCGGAGGTATTGGGCCTCGTCCACACCTATAACAGCCCCGACCTCATTAAGGGCCTCAAGGACGTCGGAAATTTGAATGGATTTCTCGAACCTGAGCTCAATTCCCTTTACTTTCACGCCATTAATTGTCTTCATGGCCTCAATAAGAATGCTCCTAAAGTCCTTGCGCAGGGAGTTGAGGGCCCTCTCAAGTTCCCTCCGCAGGGAGTCTGCCGTTATCCAGCCACCTGAATCGAAGTACATTTTCCTGGCGTCTATGTAAACGCCGCCCTCAATCTCGTTGAGCGTTGCCCTTAGGAGGGAGCTTTTACCAACCCTCCTTATCCCGAGGAGGAGTGTTAAGGGCTCATCAGCTGAAAAGAGTGCCTCAAACTCCTCCCTTCTGTCAAATAACTCATCAATGCTTCTCTTAGGCCTCGGATCGAACAGCATAGGTAACGCCCCCATTACCAGGTAACGCCCCCATTACCTATAAGCCTTTGGGCGTGTGAGAAAACATGAGAGAAGGGATAAAATCACTCCTCTCTAAACGCCCCGTATTTCTTGGGGTCGTAGAAGGGCGGTGAAACCGTTACAGCTTTCTTGTGCTTGCCCCTTATCTCGACCTCGATTTCAACGCCCGGTTTCGCGTATTCAGGCTTCACGAAGGCTATTCCAATCCCTATGCCGAGGAGCGGTGAGAGGGTTCCGCTGGTGACCTCGCCTATGAGCTCGCCGTTGGCGTAGACCTCGTAGCCCTCCCTTGGGATGCCCTTGTCAACCATCTTGAAGTGCACCATCTTGCTGGGTAAACCGCGCTCCCTCTGCTTCAGCAGGGCTTCCTTCCCTATGAACTCCTTGTCCCAGAAGATTGCGAACTCAAGGTTGGCCTGGAGCGGAGTGACTTCATCGATGTCGGTGCTTAGGAGTTGCTTTTCTTTTGTCTCGTTTCCGTAGAGGGTGTAGCCAGCCTCAAGGCGGAGAGTGTCCCTCGCTCCAAGTCCCGCCGGTCTTATGCCGTACTGCTCCCCTGCCTCAAGAATCGTTTTCCAGACGTGGAGGGCCTTCTCGGGTTCACCCCTCTTTGACGGATCCGGGTGGTACGGGTTGGCGTCCTCAAAGTAGACCTCCCAGCCGTTCTCGCCGGTGTAGCCACTCCTTGAGAGGAGCATCTTTATCCCGTCGAGCTCGACCTCCTTCGCCTGGAACCACCAGAGGTCGTTGATGTCGATTCCGAAGAGGTCTCTGGCAAGGTTCCTGGCTTTAGGCCCCTGTATCGAGAACATGGCCATGTCGTAGGTCTTGTTCTCTATCTCAAGGTCTATCTCGCCGAACTTCTCTATCCCGCGCTTTATCGCGTTGAACCAGGCCTCAAGCTTCTCGAAGGCATCTGAATCGCAGACCATCATGTAGGTGTCGTTCCCGAGGTTGAAGACGAGCGTCTCGTCCTTAACTGCGCCCCTCTCGTTGAGGACGAGGGTGTAGGTTCCGCTTATTGCTGGAGGCCTTCTTATGTCGTTGGTTGTTACGTACTGGAGGAACTCTAAAGCGTCTTTACCGCGGAAGAAGATTTCCCCCATGTGGGAGACGTCGAAGATTCCGACGCCGTTTCTTACTGCCATATGCTCCTCCTTTATGCTCGAATACCAGATGGGCATCTCCCAGCCGGCGAACTCCTCAACCTTCTTCGCGTTCTCCTCATGCCAGTCGAAGATGTGAACCCTCTTGACCACAGCGATCACCGTTGGAACTTGAACGCGGTCGTTATAACCTTTTCACTCGATGTACCTTATGGCCTCTGCCGGGTTCAGTTCAGCCGCCTTCTTGGCCGGATAGATGCTCGCGAGGAGACCTATTATCAGGGTCACTCCAAAGGCAACGGCAACGACCCTGAGGTCAACGACCGGGCCCGGAAGGCCGGGGGTCTTAGCCCTTAAAAGCCCAACGACTATCTCCGCCATCAGGATCCCGAAGCCGAAGCCTATGATCCCTCCAATAAGGGTCATCATCATGCCCTCAAGGAGTATCATCTCAAGGACGAACCTCTTCTTAGCTCCAAGGGCCCTGTAGGTCCCTATCTCCCTCGTCCTCTCCATAACCGATGTGAGGAGTGTGTTTATCACACCCAAGGCGCCGACGAAGAGGGCTATGCTTCCTATGCCAATGAGAAGGTTGTTGAGCATCTTCTCTATCCTGAAAACCGTCTTGACGCCCTGGCTCTCTGTTATTACCGTTGAGGAGGGCAGGCGCTTCTGAACGTCATGCTTGACCTGCTCGACGAAGGAAACGTCGTCCACCCAGAGCTCGATGAAGCTTATCCTCCCGGGCTCGTTGTACATGGCCTGAAGGGCCTGGAGTGGAACGAAGACGCTCGTGTCAATAAAACCGCCTATGACGCTCTGACCGCTTTCCTGAAAGCTCCCCGAGACTTTAAACTCCCAGGGGCGACCGTTTTCACCGTACAGTTTTATTGTCTGGCCCGGGAGAATGGCCCAGTTTAGATAGCCCCCGCCTTCCTTCTGTATCCTTCCGTTCGCGAGGGAGTAGCCGAGTATTGCCTTGAAGAGGGAGCCCTGTGGCATGAACTGACCCCTCTGAAGTGGGGGACCCGTCAGGGCATAGAACCTCTGGGCGTCCCGCGGGATCACCCCCATAACCGTAACGGGTATCTGCCAGCCCCTGTACTCCATCACGGTGAACTTAACGAGAACCGGATTCACCGCCTCAACGTGACCGAGCTTCCCGAGATCGGCCACAACGCTCTGGTTGAAGGTGCTCGTCCCTATGGTCCATATAGAGGCACCCATGCCCGGGAGAACGATGATAACGTTGCTGGTGCTCTGGAGCGTCTTGGAGATGGAGATCTGGAAGCCCTCGGCTATCGAGACGAGGGCGGTTATCGAGGCTATGGCTATGATTATGCCCAACATCGTGAAGAAAGTCCTCACCTTTCTCCTGTGAAGGTTCCTGAGGGCTATCTTGAGGAGCTCCCTATCCACGCCTCAGCCTCCATGCGATGAGTGCGAGCAGGAAAAGAAGCGCCCCGCCGGCGTAGTAGTAGAGGTTCTCCCTGCCACCCGAGATGCCGTTCGGTATCTGGAGGTAGACGGTCTGGTTGAGGCTTTTGAAGCTGCCGTTTATTGTCAGGTAGGTTATCCTGACTGTTATGGGATACCAACCCGCCCTAATCGTTCTGTTCAGCACCATGAAGTTTGTGCTGTCGTAGTCCATCGACTCAACGCTGCCTATGTAGCGCTCCCCGAGGGGAAAGAGACTCAGGTATGGTGAGCTCACAGAGACCGTAACCCCGCGCGCCGGGGCCTTTCCGTCGTTGGCGACGTCAACCTCGAAGCTGTACCTCCCGTCGCTCACCCAGACGTTTCCGACGTAGGCCTTGAGCTTCGGCCGGCCCTCAACTTGGACACCGAAGGTAGCCTGCTCCTTGTAGGAAACCCCGTTTCCGTCCTCGTAGGTTATCACAGCGTAGAGCGGATAAACACCAGCTGAAACATCCTTGACTGCAAAGAAAAGCCTGCCCTCCACCGAGCGGTTTACGGAAAGGTTCCCGAAGTAGAGGGAGCTCTGTCTTCCCACGGGATATATGGAGGGCTGCTCACCGCTTTGGGAGCTCGGCAGGAGAGAGTAAGCCTGCTGCTCCTCATTGGGCTTGGTTGGGAGCAGCTCAACGCGAACGTGATAGGCCGGTGCGTTTCCGGTGTTCTTGACCCTGAGAACCACGGTGAAGTTCGAACCCGGCTCAGCCGGACTTGGGAGGGTTGTGAAGCCCTCGATCGAAACCTTCGGACGGGTAAAGTCGTTCACGGGAATTCCAACCTGGAACTCATCCCTCCTGATGGCACCGCCCTCGCCAGCGTACTCGATCTGGATGTAGAGCGGATACACGTCCGGCTTCAATGTCTTCGAGGCCACGAGGCTGAAGCTCAGCTCCGCGGAATGACCCGGGAAGAGCTCCCCTGTATAGCCAACGGGGCCCTGGAGGTAGGAGGCGAATGGAAGATCGCTCTGGAAGGAGGGAATTACTATAGTGGGCAGGAGGGACTTCCTAACGGTCTCCTGAAGGCGGAGGACCGGGCTTGAGTACAGGTAGACCTTAACGTACTTGGCGGCATCATCCCCTATGTTGCGGAGGGCAACCTTTAGACGGAAGGGAGCGCCGACCTCCACAGGGCTGAAACTGACGTTGGCGAGGATCACAACAGGCCCCTGGAGGAGCAGGTGGGTAAAGTACTTCGGGAAGAGAACCTTCATGTAGGCTTTTGAGTCGGTCACGTTGTAGATTATGAGCTCCATATCGTGCCAGAAGTGGGTTCCGGGCCCCATGCGGGAGTAATCGGTGGTTCCGTTGCTGTAGTACCTGAGGAAAACCCTCCCATCGCTCACGTTCAGGATCGAGATGAGGGTTCTTCCGTGGGCTATCGTGGTGTTGGCGTGGATTTCGCCGTAGAAGACAGAAACCGGGGCCGAGTAGAGGGCCAAAAAAGCCTCGGGACCGGTGGAAGAGTTCTCAACGTAGATGAGTTTAACCTTAAGGTCAGGGTAGGTGTAGGACTGACCCGGGGAGAGCGAGAAGTCAGTGGAGGTGAGGTTCCGGTTGTCAACGAGCCTGAAGAGCACCACTGGCTCCGCCCCGCTGTAAACGGCGCTGAGCATTGTTAGGGTGTAGTTCCCGAGCAAGAGCGATTCTCCCATACTGATGGCCCCGTGGAACACCTCGATGTAACCCCCGCCGCTTGAGCTCACCAGGTGAAGTGGAAGGGGGGACGTGAGGAGCACAGCGATCGTAATTACCAGCAGAGATCTCCTCAAATTTCCTTCACCTCATACAGCTTACCGTCCCTTATCCTCAAAACTCTATCTGCCTCCCTGGCCACCTCGACGTCATGGGTGACCACAACGAACGTCGTCTTCTTCTTGCGGTTGAGGTTCTTCATCAGCTTCACTATCTCCCCCGATGCCTTCGTATCGAGGTTGCCCGTCGGCTCGTCAGCCAGCACTATGCTCGGCTCGTTCGCGAGGGCCCTCGCTATCGCTACGCGCTGCTGCTGACCGCCGCTCATCTCGGAGGGCTTGTGGGATGCAATGTCAGCTATACCCACCATCCCCAACAACTCCTCAGCGCGCTTGATCCTAACATCTGGTGGCTTTCCCGCGAGTATCATGGGGAGCTCAACGTTCTCAAGTGCAGTTAGTATGGGGATCAGATTGTAGTGCTGGAACACGAAGCCGATCTTCCTCAGCCTTATTTCCGAAAGCTCGTCGTCGCTTAACCCAACCACATTGCGCCCCTCGACGTAGAGCTCGCCCGAGTCGGGCGTGTCGAGGAGGCCCAGTATGTTGAGGAGCGTTGTCTTTCCGCTGCCGCTCGGCCCGATGATGCCCACGAACTCGCCCCTGCCAATCTCAATGTTGGCACCTCTCAATGCAGGAACCGTGATTCCCTTTCCCATCGGGTAGCTCTTGTAGATGCCGAGGGCCTTCAGGACAGTCCTCATGTGTTCCACTTCCCTTTGGACTTCTTAACCCTTTGCCCGGAAGCCCTAAATACATTGAGGGAGAAAAGTATTACGGTGGGAAGGATGTTCCGGAGGATCCTCTACCCAACTGATTTCTCGGATGTTTCGCTTCAGGCCCTCAGGGAGTGCGTCGTCGAGCTCGCGAGACTTGGGGCTGGAGAGCTTCACCTGCTCCACGTCATCGACATAACCGTGGTTGACTTCGAGGCCTTTGAGCTTGAGGAGGTTTACAAGCAGAGGATAGAAGAACTCGGGGAGGAACTCGGCGGCGATGGACTGACCGTAGAGACGGAGGTCAGGGTTGGGATACCATTCACGGAGATAGCCGAGTACGCCCAGGAGAAGAAGATCGACCTGATAGTGATCCCGAGCGTCGGTGAGAACATCTGGAGGAGAATGTTCATGGGGAGCACTGCCTCAAACCTCGCGAGGGCGGCGAAAAAACCCGTCCTGATACTCAAATACGTGGGGGAAGGGGGGAACTACAGGCCCACTTTTGGAGAGTGTGGGGAAATCTTCAAAAAGCCCCTGGTTGCCATAGACTTTTCAAAATGCTCTCTTAGAGTAGTGCAGGCAGTGAAAGGGTTCGAGGAGCTCATAGATGAGCTTTTACTCCTTCATTCGGTGGACTACGGGAGGGTGAAGGACATAGAGAACAACATCGAGATAGCCAAGAGGAACCTGGAAAAGACGTTGAAGGCTTTTAAAGTGAAGGGGGAAGCGGGGGTCTTCGTCGGGACTGCGAGCTCGGCAATCTTAGGAACCGCGATAGCCCGAAAGGCCAGCCTTGTAGTGATAGGAAAGAAAGGCAGAAGCTTCCTAAAGGATCTGATCCTTGGCTCAACGGCGGAGAGGGTCATGCGGGATGCAAGGATCCCGGTTCTGCTGGTACCCTGCGGATAAGACCTCAGACTGGAACGGCTTCCTCACCGATCGGTAGCTACCCTGTTGGCATCATCGGTCCGTCCTCAATTTTGGAGGGGGCTTAATAAACCTACTCCCTCTTGCTCTCACCGGTCATCACAGCCGAGGCTATTATATGGGCAAGCCTCAGAGGCTCGGGAATCAGGCCGTTGGCGGTGGTAACGCGGACTATCTCCGCCGCGGTTTCCAGGTCAACGCCAACGGATTGGACGTAGAGCTTACCGGGGATAAGCTCGGAGAGCGGAGGAGCGCTCCTGAGGAGTTTTATTCTCCTCTCGGAGTCAGGGAAGTGCTTTCTCAGGGCCTCTTCCATGGCCCTCAGGTTCGGTCTCTTCCTCACAACGACCACAACGGGAAGGCCCGTCTCCCTATGGAGCCTCCCGAGATCCACGATGTTGAATCCGGCGTAGGTCACGCCCTTGAGCATTATCACCCTCAGATCCTTAAACCGCGAGTTCAGAATGGCGTCCACCATGGCCTCGGTTGCGTCCCAGCCGTCCACGCTTATCCACCTTGAGAGGACGCCGACCACCTCAAGCGCGCCCTTCATCACAACGCCCACTAAGAGCGTCCTCCCGCCCCCGAGCTTGTCGGAGAAAGAAAAGGTCCCGTCGTCAAAGCCTATGACCCGTATCTCCCTCTTGACCTTCCTTATCATGAGAGGACTTCCTCCAGCCACTTGGCGTACTCACTGTTTACGCGGTCGACGTCTATGCGGAGTATCAGGGGGACTTCGTAGGGGTGCAACTCCCTCAGGGACTCCTTCAGCGCCTTCCACTTCTCAACCGCGGTTTTGAGTATCGCTCCAACCTCCCTCTCCTCCCTGATCTCCCCCTTCCAGGTGTAGATGGACTCGTGCTCGCGCAGGTTGGCGCAGGCTATGAGCTTCCTGTGCAGAAGCTCCCTGACGATGCCCTTGGCGGTCTCCATATCCGGGAAGGTTGTGTAAACGAACACCATCTCCATCGGCATCCCCCAACATATAACCGCGGGAAAGCTTAAATTAGTAACGGAAAAACATATATGGGACGTGATATGGGAGAGGGAAGGATCAGAGCCCATCTAAAAATATACGGAAGGGTTCAGGGGGTTGGGTTCAGGTGGAGCATGCAGAGGGAGGCTAAGAAGCTCGGAGTCCACGGATGGGTGAGGAACCTCCCTGATGGAACAGTAGAGGCTGTGGTGGAGGGGGAGCCGGAGAGGGTTGAGGCCCTCATCGGCTGGGCCCACCAGGGGCCCCCGATGGCAAGGGTCACGAGGGTCGAGATCAGATGGGAGGAACCGGAGGGGATCTACGGCTTCAGGGTCACTGGTTAGCCAGCTTCTCAAGGAGGATCCTCTTGGGACAGTACTTGACCTCGCAGTAGTTGCAGACGTACTTCTCCTTATCCCTCTCCGGGGTGCGGATTATGAGCTTCTTGAAGCCCTCTATCTCCTTTATCTTTACAAAAACCTCAACCGGGAGGGTGCCGTCCACCACAACGTAAAGCCTGCTGGGCTCTTCCCTGAGGTTTCTGCTGAAGACCTCCACTATTGGGACCCTGTGCCTGTTTAGGAGGTCGAAGACCTGGGCGAGCGAGCTGGAGTAGCGCCCCTTGTCGAGCTCTATCTCAAGCACCTCCCATCCCATTATAGGGGCCACGTCGATCAGCCCGGGGAGGGGGTTGAGGCTCGCGAAGATGAGCCTGAGGGGGTAGGTCTTCTCTATGTATTCTATCGTGTGGTAGATTATCTTCCTGTTCACGCCTATGACCCTGGCCAGCTCGCTTATCGGAACCTCAACGTCCTTCAGATAGATCCTGCCGTTCTTAACCCTAAGGCCGTTCTCAAAGAGGAACTCGGCCACCTTCCTTCTCGCGGGGTAGTTCTTGAAATAATAGTCAAGTATTAGCATCATCTTTGTCCACCTCTTACACAAAAATGAGTAGGAGTGGATATTTAAGCTTTTCTGCCCAACGAAAGCGTTTTATTCAGGTTGCCCCCAATAAGGCCGGTGCACTCAGGATGATGGATCCCTTCGGGGCGCGGGCCAGGGAGATAATAGGGGAGTTCGGTGGAATCGAGGACTTTTTGATGAAAATACCCATGTACACAACCGTAGAGGAGGCCTTAGAGAGAATAACCTGGGAGGACGAGCCTCCAGAGGAGGTCGTTGAGCTGGACGACATCAGGGACCTCATGTCCTTCTACGCGCTGTTAGGTGCCCTCTCCCACTCCCCCTACGGACTGGAGATGGAGCTCGTCAGGGATAAGAACTTGGTGATATACGTCAAAAGGCTCTCAAAGGGATCCTTTGAGGGACTCTCAATAAACGTCAGGCGGATTAAAGAGGGGGAGATACCGGAGAAGGACAGGCTCATACTCGAAAAGCTCAGGTACAGGGAGATAGGGGACGATGAGAGGGAGAAGCTCAGGATAGGCTACAAGATGTGGCTCAGGCACTTCCTTCCCCTCTGGGATGGAAGCCTTAGGGAGATCTACATCCGCAACAGCTGGGCCTACCTCCGGCGCGAGGAGGTGATCGAGGTCTGGAAAAAGGCCTACGAGAGGAGTTTTGAGAGGGCCGTGACGATCCTCTACGACATAAGGGACGAGCTGCCCGAGTTTTATGACGAACTGTACTCCCGCATAAAGAGCGTTGCGGAGGAGAAGTTCAAGGAGAGGTTCAAGCTCGGGGGCGTGAGCGCCGGCCCGCTGAGGTTTGACCTGTTCCCGCCCTGCGTGAAGAAAGCCCTCGAAGGCGTCGGTAGCGGCATGAGAAACTACGCCATAACCGTCCTCCTGACGAGCTTCCTGAGCTACGCGAGGATCTGCCCCACCCCCCCATCCAAGAACATCAGGGTAAAGGACTGCATAAAGGACATCTCGATCCTGGAGAAGGAGGTGCTGCCCGTTATAATCGAGGCCGGGAACCGCTGCAAGCCGCCCCTCTTCGAGGACCAGCCAAACGAGATAAAGAACATCTGGTACCACTTGGGCTTTGGCTTCACCGAGAGACCGTCCCTTGAAGACAGCGGAAACTCCACATGGTACTTCCCCCCCAACTGCGATAAGATAAGGGCCAACGCTCCGGAGCTCTGCAGACCGGACAGGTACTGCAGGGGAATAAAGAACCCCCTGACGTATTACCTGAGGAGGCTGTACTTGGAGAGGAAGGGAGGGGGAGAGGGTGGCTGAGCTCTTCAGGGAGATAAGCCCGGAGGAGAGGAAGCTCTTCTACAGCAGGGAATGGAGCGAGAAGAAGATACCGGACTTCATAATCGAGACCCTTGATAAGAGGGAGTTCGGCTTCGATCACAACGGCGACGGCCCGAGCGACCGGAAGAACCAGTTCGAGGACGTTAGAGATCTCGCGGACTACATCCGGGCGGTCTCTCCCTACGCCATCTACTCGTCCGTGGCCCTCTACGAAGAACCGCGTGAGATGAGGGGGTGGCTCGGGGCGGAGCTGGTCTTTGACATCGACGCAAAGGATCTTCCCCTCAGGAGGTGCCTTGAGATTCATCCCTCGGGCCAGGTCTGTCCCCTCTGCATCGAGGATGCTAAGGAACTCGCAAGGGACACGCTGGTGATTCTGAGGGAGGACTTCGGCTTTGAGGACGTCCACGTGGTCTACTCCGGGAGGGGCTACCACATAAGGGTGCTCGACGACTGGGCCGTGGATCTCGACTCCAAGGCCAGGGAGAAGGTGCTGGCCTACGTCACGGCATCCGAGGAGGTAACCTACGACGACATCGAAAGCAGGAGGATAATGCTGTCGAGCGGCTACTACAGGGTGTTCAGACTGCGCTTCGGCTACTTCATAAGGAGGATAAACGCGAACCACCTCCAGAACCTGGGGTTAAACAGGGGACAGGTGCGCAGGATAATTGAGAACCGGGAGGAAATATACGAGGGTTTTGTCAAAAAAGCGCTCCTGACGGCTTTTCCAAGTGGAATCGGCTATAAAAGTCTCCTGAGGCTCTTCGCCCTATCAAGCACTTTCTCAAAGGCCTACTTCGATGGAAAGGTCACGATAGACGTGAAGAGGATACTCAGACTGCCCTCAAGCCTCCACTCCAAGGCCGGCTTTGTAACAACCCACATTGGGAGCGATGAGGGCAAACTCGAGAGGTTCAACCCGTTCAGGGACGCCGTTCCAAGGTTCAGGAGGAAGGAGGTCGGGGAGGCGTATAAGGAGTGGCTTGAGGAGCACGGCCAATGAACGGAAAAGCTGAAATAGCCATCTCGATGCTCATCTGGGGGAGCGTGGGCATATTCGGGCGGTTCTCTGAGCTGTCGGGGGCGGGCGTGGCCTTCGCCAGGGTTTCCCTCGGGTTCCTCCTTCTCGCCCTTATAATACGCCTGTTTGAAGGGGAGAATCTCAGTGAAATCCCAAAAACGTTAGGGGAGAGATGGAGGCCCCTTCTCGGCCTCGGCGCCGCGCTGGCCTTCAACTGGGCCTTCCTATTCACCGCCTTCAACTACACGAGCATAGCGAACGCGATCCTCGTCTACTACACCGCCCCGATACTGGCAACGCTCCTCTCGTGGCGCTTCCTTGGGGAGAGAATCTCCGGGAGAAGGTGGGCGCTCATAGGGCTGGCCTTTCTTGGATTGGCGCTGATAGTAAGCGGCCAGAGGTTAAGCCTCAACGACAGGGACTTCGTTGGGGTAATCTTGGCCTTCACAGCGGCGCTCTTCTATGCGCTGATCCCGAACTTCGGCCGCTCCCTCAGGGAAGTTGATGGAAAGCTTTTAACGCTCCTCCAGCTCGGGTTAGAACCCTAATCGGAGGGGCGCTGATACTCTTAGCTTCCGCTTTAGACGTTCTGAGAAGGTGAGGTGAGGGGGCCGTAGCCCGCCTTCTGTATGGAGGGGGCATTCGACTGAGCGGCCTACCACGGGGCTCGCACCGGGAACTCATCGCCCCTCCCTCGGCCTTGCACCCCGCGGGACGGCCGTTTCACCGCATCCCCCGGGATAGTCTGCGGGTTAGCTCGGGCGCCGTCGCCGGGCCCTTCGCACGCGTCATCCACATCCCCCGGGGGCCGTGTCGTTTCTGCGCCGTTGCCCGGCCTCTCGGCCGGTGCCTTGCGGCACCGCGGCCCCGGTGAGGTGGGCGGAACTTCCTCGGGAGTACCCCGGGAGCCCCCGGCCCCCTCGCCAAGTGATGTTTGAGGGAGGGAATAAAAAGCTTGCTCACTTCCTCCTCTTGGGGAGCTCCCTGTTCTCCACGAATTTAGGGAGCTTGGGCCTCTTGAACCTCCCGAGGGGAGAGCGGCGCTTAGGTTTGGGTCTTGAGCGCGGCTTCCTCGCACGCTCCCACGGATTGAGTGGCTCTTCCTTGCCCCCCGAGAAAAGGAAGATACCAATCGCCACTGCGATGGCTATTAGGGCCCCAGCTATTAAGGCCAGGCTACTCCTTCCCCCGCTCACCCCCCCTGTTGTGTTCGCTGGGCTCGTGGGGGATGTTGAGGTTACCGGAACGTTGGCCGGTGGTATGAACAGGGAGCCGTTCCAGGTGTCGAAGACCCCTTCCCTGCCAGAGAGGTAGACCGAGACACCGTAGGTCTTGTTCTTGGGGAGGACGAAGGAGAATGACTCCAAGCTGAGCCCCGGCTGGAGAGTCAGAGCCCTTGAATCGGATACAAGTGTCACGTTGCCGGAGGTTACAGCGTAGTAGAGGGACACCGGGAAAGGAACGGGGTTGGGGTTCATAAGGGACACGTCCATCCTCACCCTCTCTCCCCCGAAGGAGAATGAAACGTTTGCTATGGATGGGTAGCTCATGACCGTATAAGAGGCGGACGCGGTCGCTATGGTGACCCCACCGTACGCCAAGGACACCTCAACCAGCGCGTTTCCAGAAACGTTCGTTGGCAGGGTGATCTCAAGGATCTCGGTGCCCGGGGAGACGCTCACTTTGAAAGACCGCCTGAAAACCACGCTACCAGCGGTCACCGAGTACGTGACGTTGAGGTCAATGTCTCTCTCAGCCCCCAGGGTCAGGTAGCCCTTGAGCCCGGCTCCAAGGAGGACGGTTTTCGAGCTCAGGCTGAAGTTGACGATGCCAACACCCTTAGAAACGTAGAAGGGGAACACTTTAACCTCAGAGCCCCTGAGGGAGCTCACATTAAGAACCGCCCTATATGTGCCTGGGCTCCAGTTCCAGCCCACTGGGATCCTAAACGAGAGCGTGTGCAAGCCGGGTTCGATAACCTTAGAGCCCCCGAAGGAGAGAACCGATGAGCCGTTCTTAATTACGGAGAGGCTGTAGGATATCCCCTCCGGATACGCGTTGAGGTTCACGACCTCGGCGGTTAGAAGGAGGGTCTCGCCGTTAAAGGGGTTTTTAGAATCCGGTCTCTGGAGAACGTAGCCGCTGAGCTTTCTGAGCTCCACGGGGTTTTTCTTCACCACTACTGGAACGGTGAGGACGAGGCTGAGTATTGAGCCGTTCTCTGCCATCGCCCGGAATCTGAGACTGAGGGAGTAACGACCGGGCGAGGCGTCAGCTGGAACCCGTATCCGGTAGGGAACAACCTGGGACTCCCCGGCCTTCCAGTTGTTGAAGATCGTGTAGCCCAAGGAGAGCGAGAGGTTCAGGGAGCCGTTGACGGAATAACCCGTGTAAACGACCACGGAGAGGTTCAGGCCTGCGCTGTTCACGACGGTCATGTTGCCGGATAGAAGCTCTCCCGGCACCAGCACAAGGCGCTCACCAGTATAGAGGCCCGACGACTGTAAAGCACTGGTTCCGGGGGCTAAGATGGTGAGAAAGAGCAGAAGCGTTATCAGGGAGCCCCTCAGCCTCATACTACCACCCAAGAGTCTTAACGGCTCTCTTTGAGTCCAGGAGCTTAAAAAAGTTTCGAGATTAGAAAAACCCGCGGAGAGTCTTCAGGAGGAGAAAGGCCCCGATTCCAGTGAGGAGCGTGGAGCCCAAGAGACCAAGCCTGTAGAGAAGTTCTCGCCGGAACTGGGGGTAAACGATGACGTGAATTATGAGGAGCATGATGCCGTAGAGGAGCGCGAAAAGGCTGAGGGCAAGTTCCACCTTTACACCAAGCACGAAGAGGACGCCGAGTATGGAGCCGGCCAGTATGGAGATGTTGGGCACGGTAAAGGCGTAGTACTTCAGGAGCACCTTCCCCTCTTTCATAGGCCTCACTCCGGGATGAATGCGTAAGTTGTTGTAGTGGGGAGGGCCCTCCGGAGCTTGGGGAGCAGGTACCTTGGGTAGAGCTTCTCAACTCTCTCGTCGAGGGGATCGTAGGTGTTGAGGATTTTGTCCACGACCTTAACAGCAACCCTGCCCCTAACTCTGAAGTGGGCCTTGTCGAGGGGCCCTATCTCGAGTATTATCGGGAGCAGCAGGGAGTCCATCTCCTCCTCGTCAACGAGTGAGGCTATGAACTCAAGCTCACTCCGCTTAAAACCGTGAACCTCGCCGTCCCTGAGCACGACGCCCGGCTCCCGCTGATTGAGGAGAGAACTTAGGGGAATCCTCCTCTTAGGCAGGTGAATGTTTATCCGCCCTATCTCGTGCTGAATTATCCTGTCCACGGATGTCATATAGACAGTTCGAGCTCGGGTTGAAAAACGTTGGTTTGCATGTCTATGTTAAAATACCCAAGATAATCGCCATTAAATAACCAAAATTATGTTAAAAATCCAAGGTGCGCTTTCACCGCCCGTCAGAGTGACGAAGTTCAGAACATAAAGGTTAAATTATAAATTTATTCAGCAATATGCGAATTAACTGCATAAAAGTTCAATAGGTGATGAAAGAGATGAACGATATTAAGAAGATTGGGGGAGCAGAGGAGATGGGAAAACCGCGTTTTATTCAGCTGCTCTTCGTGGACATAAACGGGGCCGCAAAGGGGATGGAGCTTCCAATCTCACGGTACGAAGAGGCAGTGGAGGACGGCATCTCCTTCGACGGCTCCTCCATACCCGGTTTCCAGGGCATAGAGGACAGCGACCTCATATTCAAGGCCGATCCATCCACCTACGCCGAGGTTCCGTGGGAGGGGATAGCGAGGGTTTACGGATATATCTACAAGGACGACAAGCCGTATCACGCGGACCCGAGGGGCGTCCTGAAGAAAGCCATAGAAACCCTGGCAAAGGAAGGCTTTAAAGCCTATATCGGGCCGGAACCTGAGTTTTACCTGTTCAAAAAAGATGGTACCTGGGAACTCCAGATACCGGACAGCGGGGGTTACTTCGACCTCGTAACACTCGACAGGGCAAGGGAGATAAGGAGGGAGATAGCACTCTACATGCCCCACCTCGGTCTAACACCAGAGGTCCTCCACCACGAGGTCGGAAGGGCCCAGCACGAGATCGACTTCCGCTACGACGAGGCCCTCAGAACTGCCGACAACATAGTCAGCTTCAAGTACGTTGTCAAAGCGGTCGCGGAGCTGCACGGCCTCTACGGAACCTTCCTGCCCAAGCCAATATACGGCTTCCCGGGAAACGGCATGCACCTCCACATAAGCCTCTGGAAGGACGGAGAAAACGCCTTCATGGGTGAGGACGGGATCAGCGAGACAGCCCTCCACTTTATAGGGGGCATCCTGAAGCACGCGCGGGCCTTGGCGGCCCTCACGAACCCCACCGTCAACAGCTACAAGCGCCTCGTCCCGGGTTACGAGGCACCGGTCTACGTCAGCTGGGGCTACCGCAACAGGAGCGCGCTGATACGCGTTCCGGCCTTCTGGGGCAACGGCGCGAGGATAGAATACCGCTGTCCTGACCCGAGCGCGAACCCGTACCTGGCCTTCGCCGGGATCCTAATGGCCGGCTTGGACGGCATAAAGAGGAAGCTCGAACCTGACGCATACGTTGAGACCAACGTCTACGAGATGAGCGAAGGCGAGAGGGAGAGGCTCGGCATCGAGACGCTTCCCGGGAGCCTTGAGGAAGCCCTGGAGGAGCTCAAGGCGGACAGGGTCGTGAGGGAGAGCCTCGGAAAGGCCTATCACAACTTCGCGGCCCACAAGGAAAGGGAGTGGGAGGAGTACAGCTGCTATATTGCTGATAGGGGACTGCCGCCGGACACCAAGAAGGTCACGGAGTGGGAGCTGGAGAGGTACTTTTACGTTTAATGAACCTCCTCCAAGGAGGCTTCCTCCGGTTTCTCCCCCTTCTTAACGTGCACGACAACCGAGCCGCCTATTATTAGAACCGCCCCAAGGATCTGGGGGATGGTCAGCTCTTCACCGAAGAGGACGTAAGCCAGCGCTATGGCAACGACTGGCTCAACGGTTGCCACTATGCTCGCCCTGCTAACCTCAACTTCCCTGAGGGCGTGGTTGTAGAGGACGTAGCCGAGAAAGGTCGGGAAGAAGGCCAGCCCGAGGAGGTAGGGAACCGCGCCGGAGGGGATGGAGAACTTCGAGAAGGGGGCCAGGTAGAGCAGCCCAAAGAACAGCGTCATGAAGAGAACCCTCTCCGGTCTCTCGTCCCTGACCCCGAACTTCGCCATGATACCGTACAGTGAGTAGACGAAGCCGGTACTTATTCCAGTGGCAAGGGGGAGCAGTCCGACGTTGAAGTCAACGTCCCCGGCGACGAGGACGACCCCGAGCAGAACCATGAGAAGGGCGATGGCTTTCTCAAGGGTCACCGGCTCCCCAAATACAAGCCGGCCGAGAACCACAGAGAAGGCTGGAGCGGTGTAGACGAGGAGAACGGCGAAGCCCACCGAGGATATCTTGACCGTGTAGAAGTAGAGCGTGTAGAAGGCGAAGACCCCAATGAGGCCGTAGACAGCGTAGAAGGAGATCCTCCTCCTTGTGAAGGGATTCTCGCGGAGGAACAGGGCTATATAAGAGCCGAGGATCATGAGGGCGAAGAGAACCCTCCAGAAGACCATCGTGAAGGAGTCAACGCCGTAGCGGTAGATGTAGGTGGCGAATATTCCAAGGGTTCCCCACATGCTCGCAGCGAGAAAAACCAAAAGGTAGCCGCGTTTCATGGGTTCACCTCAGAAGGAGGGGCCGAGGGGAAGCCTTCTCTTGTGCTCGCTTTCCTTTACGAGCCTCTCGACGTGCTCGACGGTTTCAGCGCCTATGCCGAGTTCTTCCGCGATCTTATCCCTTGGCATCTTGAGGTCAACGAGGCGCCAGAGGATCTCATCAAGCAGGCGGTAGCTTATTCCGAGCTCGTCCTCATCAGTCTGCCCCTCCCAGAGGCCAGCAGTGGGCTTCTTCTCAATTATCCTCCCCGGAACGCCGAGTAGCTTCGCCATCTCCCAGACCTCGGTTTTGTACAGGTTTATAAGCGGCGCGTAATCGCTCGCACCATCGCCCCACTTCGTGAAGTAGCCCGTGAGCAGTTCGCTCCTGTTGCTCGTTCCCAAAACCAATCGGTTCATCTGGTTGGCGTGGGCGTAGAGGAGGACCATCCTCGTCCTGACCATTACGTTGCCCAAAGCCTTTTTATCAAGCTGGAAGCCGAGGCTCTCCACGAATGCGTTGACGATGGGTTTTATGCTTATCAGCCTGCACTCTATCCCAAGGCTCTCGCAGACGAGCTTGGCATCTTCAACGTCTCCGTTCGCGTAGTAAGGCATTATGAGGCCGAGGACGCGGCCCTTCCCGAGCGCCCTCACCGCTAAGTAAGCCGTCGTCGCGCTGTCTATTCCACCGCTTATCCCCACGACAACGCCTTCCGCGCCGGCCTCTTCAACCTTCCGCGAGATAAAACCCGTTATCTTCTCTAAGGCTTCCCCATAGTTGAGGGTCCTCAAAGTATCACCCCCTCAGGGCTTTTTCAAGTCCAAGCCAAGCTAATATGGTGCCGACTATCGCGAGAACGAAAGCCGGGATAGCCAGTGAGGAGTAGGGGTAGTCAAGGGCGCTAACCCTGTAGGTGTAGGTAACGCATCCGCTCAGCACGTCAACGTAGGGCCTTCCATTGGGATGGAGGGTAAGGTTGCCCGTTATGTTGTAGGCGGTGTAGTGTCCGTTCACGACTACTTCTACGCTGGCGTTTTTTGAGCTCAGTTTGAGCGTCCTGTTGGTTACCGTGGCCCCTTCGAGCGTCGAGTTGCCGAGCAGGTACTGGCCGCTCCTCATGGTTCCGGTCTTTGAGTACTCAAGCGGGGTGAAGTGAAACACGGCAACGGCGGACATCAGGAGGGCCAGCAGGATGAAGGAGAAGCCGAGGAGGAAAACCCTCGACCGAAAAACGGTGGAAAAAGAAACCATTGGGGGCCACCGCTCAGAATTTTCCGACGAGGTGGCACTCGGCCCAGTGGTTGTGCTCGTACTCAACGAGCTTTGGCTGCTCAACGTCGCAGAGCCCCTTCTGGGCGTAGATGCACCTCGGGTGGAAGCGGCAGCCGGGCGGGATCTCAACGGCGCTCGGAACCTCACCCCTGATCGGAAGCTCCTTGATGACGTTCCTCCTCTCTGGCTTCGGCTCCGGAACGGCCGCCAAGAGCGCCCTCGTGTAGGGATGGAGCGGGTTGTCGATGATCCTCTTGGCCGGGCCCATCTCCACTATCCTTCCAAGGTACATCACGGCTATCCAGTCCGCGAAGTACCTGGCCGTTGAGAGGTCGTGGGTGATGTAGAGGTAGGTAACGCCCATCCTGTCCTTGAGGTCCTTCATGAGTTCGAGGATCTCGGCACGGATCGAGACGTCGAGCATCGAAACAGGCTCGTCGGCAACTATGAAGGTCGGGTTCAGGATGAGGGCCCTCGCTATCGCAACGCGCTGCCTCTGACCGCCGGAGAGCATGTGCGGGAACCTGCTGACGTAGTCCTCGGGTGGGGTGACCTTGACCATTTCGAGGGCCTTGTAGATGAGCTCCTCGCGCTCCGCCCTGGTCTCACCGATGCCGTGGATGAGGAGCGGCTCTTCGAGGACGTCGAATATTCTGAAGCGCGGGTTGAGGGAAGCAAAGGGATCCTGGAAGATCATCTGAACCTTTCTCCTGTAGGCGAGCACCTCCTCCTTTGTCCTGACCTCCGTAACGTCCTGTCCTTCGAGGTATATCTTACCGTCCGTGGGCTCAAGGAGCTTTACTATGAGCCTGCCCGTGGTTGACTTTCCACAGCCGCTCTCGCCGACGAGGGCGAAGACCTGCTGCTTGTATATCTCGAAGTTGACCCCATCAACGGCGTGAACAAAGCGCTCCGGCTCGCCGCGGAGGCTCGCTAAGAGGCCCCTCTTGAGCGGGAAGTACTTCTTGAGGTTTTCAACCTTGAGTATCGGCTCCGCCATCGTTCACACCTCACAGCAGCCAGCATGCGGCGTAGTGATCCTTATCAATCTCCTTAAGCTCGGGCTCCTGCTCCCTGCAGACGTCCATGGCATAGGGGCACCTTGGATGGAAGCGGCACCCCTTTGGCGGGTTGATGAGGTTAGGCGGCTGTCCCGGGATGAACTCAAGCTTCTCAACGTCCTCGTGCAGTCTCGGTATTGCCGCGAGGAGCTTCTGAGTGTACGGGTGTGCCGGCTCGTAGTAGATCTTCTCGCTGTCGCCGATCTCGACGATCTTTCCGGCGTACATTATGGCCACCTTGTCGCTTATCTCCGCGAGTATGCTGAGGTCATGGGTGATGAATATCATTGAGAGGCCGAGCTCCTTCTTAAGACGCTTCATGAGGTTGATTATCTGGGCCTGGACGACAACGTCCAAGGCGGTCGTGGGCTCGTCCGCTATGACGACGCTCGGCTCCATGAGGAGGGCCATTGCTATGATGACGCGCTGCTTCATACCCCCGCTGAGCTCATGCGGGTAGCGGTAGACCACCTCCGGGTCGAGGCCCACGAGCTCGAGGTACTTCTGCGCCCTGTCGAGGGCTTCTTCCTGCTTCATGCCCTTGTGGTAGATGAGGGGCTCCGTCATCTGGTAGCCGACTGTGAAGACAGGGTTGAGGGCGTTCATCGCACCCTGAAAGATCATGGAGATCTTTTCCCACCTTACCTCCTTCCTGAGAACGTCCTCGGGGAGGCCGACTATCTCCCTCCCGTCCACCTTGATGCTACCGTCCACTATCTTGCCGGGGGGAGTTGGCATGCCCAAAAGGGTAAAGCCGAGGGAGGACTTACCGCAGCCGCTCTCGCCGGCAAGCCCCATGACCTCTCCCTTCTTGAGGTCGAAGGAGACGTCGTCCACTGCCTTGACGACGCCCTTGCTGGTGAAGTAATACATCTTGAGGTTCTTAACCTCGAGTACTGTCTTGGCCATTCAAACCACCTCACGCACGCTTGAGCCTCGGGTTCAGGACTGTGTCGAGGGACACACCTATCAGGACGAATATGAGTCCGACTGTGGCTATTGCGAGTCCGGGCGGGATAACCTGCCACCAGTAGCCGTTTATTGTTGCACCGTTCGCATGGGCATCGTTCAGCATCCTGCCCCAGCTTATCATGTTCGGGTTGGTGAGGCCGAGGAAGCTCAGTCCAGCTTCGCTGAGTATTGCCCCGGGAACGCTGAGGGCTATGTTGGCGAAGGCGTACGGGAGGAGCTGCGGGACGATGTGCTTGAAGACTATCCTACCTGTCCCAGCACCGAGGGATCTGGCGGCTTCAATGTAGGTCTGCTCCTTGATCTGCAGTGCCATACTTCTGGCTACTTTGGCCGTCCCCATCCAGCCGAAGAGGACGAGGATCCCAACGAGCTGGGCAAGGGAGATCTTGCCGCCGAAGTAGAGCGAGAGCAGGATGAGCATCGGAAGCACTGGGAGAGTCATCATGAACTCATTGAACCTCTGGAGAAACTCATCCACCCAGCCGCCTACGTAGGCGCTCGTAACACCGTAGAGGATACCTATTAAGACAGTGCTTATGGCAACTGAAAGGCCTATGGCCATGGCTATTCTAATGCCCCACAGGAGTCCAATGGCTATAGGCCTTCCGTACTGATCTGTCCCGAGGAGCCCATACGTTCTTCCGACCATTACAACCTCAAGGTTGTTGAGATTAACACTCACACCCTTCGGAGCGCTTATGAGCAATGTAAACTTGTAATTCCCCATTAGCCCTGTCGTGTTGTAAATGATCCTTCTAAGGGGAAGCAGGTGACCCTTGCCATCGGTTATCTGGCCGAAGAGTATCTTCATCGGATCAGCGCTCTGGAAGTAGCCGTAGAGGGTGTTGTTCATCTGGAGCTGCTGGTTGAGCTGCAGTAGCCTTATGTTGAGTGGTAGCTGGGGCTGCAGCGGCATCAGGAGGTGGAAGACGCCGTTCTCGTAGAGCCAGTAGAACAGCAGGGTCTTGACCTGTGGGGTGTAGCTGAGCTGTATTGAACCGCCGTTGGGAAAGGGTGAGTCCTGGAGAAGCAGTATGTTCTCGTACTTAACCCCCTTCTCCTTCGGCCTCTGAACCATGATGGAGACCTTGGGGTTGTCCTTCGGGGTGGATGCGTTGGATGAGATACCCATGATAGCTATGTCTTTTGGTGGAACGTTGTACCTCATATCATAATTGAAGGTGATGGTGTAGACATTCTGGCTGCCGTTTACCTGGTGCTTCACCTGCATATCCCCGAGCTTGAAGACCTTTTGAGGAGCCTTCTTAACGCTGCTGAAGTAGTTCTCCCATGAGGGGGGGGCGTTCTTCGGGTTGGTAATCCACGCATGCCCTCCAGGTTGCCATTCCTTGGGGATGTTTGGGCTCGTGAGGACTGGGGCCGCGAAGGCCAGGACAACGAGGATAATCAGCAAAGCCAGCCCCACCATACCCGACGTCTGGTGCTTGTACTCGCTCCAGAACCTCTTGACGCTGTCCTTGAAGTCAACCCACCTCATTCAAACCACCTCACGACCTCGCTGCGGCACCGACCCTGACGCGCGGGTCAAGGTAGCCGTAGAGTATGTCTGCCAGCACCATTGAGAACACGAACAGGAAGGCGAACATGTAGTTGAGCGCCATCATAGTCCTCACTGCGTTAAGCCCAAGTGCTTCCCAGTACAGACGCCCCATCCCCGGCCAGTTGAAAACTATCTCCGTGATTATTGCACCGTTCATTGAGCCCAACATTGCGAAGATGATCATTGTGACTATTGGAGGAGCCGCCGCCTTGAGTGCGTGCCCGTAGATGACCTTCCTCTCGGGGACACCCTTTGCCCTGGCGACCATTATGAAGTCCTCCTGCATCGTGCCTATCATTATGTTCCTGATGATCCAAGACCAGCCCCCGAAGGAGACCGTGACTATGGTCAGCACTGGGAGGCTCATTTTCTTGAGTATGTTGACCCATCCCGAAACCGCCACCTGCGAGTACAGGGTTATTGGCAGCCAGCCGAGGTAGACTACGAAGAGCAGTATCATGAGCATTCCCAGCCACCACATCGGAAGGCTTGTTGTGAGCATTGCCAGTATGGAGATCGTTCTGTCTAAGAGACTCCCCGGTATCTGGGCGCTTTTAACCCCGAGGGCAAGGCCTATGAGGATTATGATCACCTGTGCAGTTGTGAATAGCAGTATGGTTCGCGCGAGCGCACCCTCTATCTGTTTAACCACGCTATGGGTTCCAAAAACCGGCGGGATGGAATTGCCCCATCTGAAGAGTAGCGTGTCCACCGTGTACATCCAGGTTCTTCCCCAGTAGGATTTGTCGAGTCCATATTGGTGCATCAGCTGCGCCTTGTAGCTCAGGATCTGCTCCTGGGTCGGGGCCCTGTGGTGGGCCTTGAAATAGCTTTGAACCCACATTTGAACATCCGAATCAACCTGCGCAGTGTACTGAATCGTGGCCAGTTTGGTGAAGAGGGCCGACATCAGCAACACTGCGAGGAACAAAATAATTACAGCATTTACAATCCTGTAAGCCACGTATTTTCCGAAGCCCATTGCCATTTTAACCCCTCCAGACGTTGCCAGCTATGCTCGTCAAGGGTCAAGTTTTACGTGAAAGTTAAAGTTTAAATAGTTTTCCCAAAGGAGCACATGCGTACAAATGAATACATCCGGGCTAAGAGGTACATAAGAGAAAAGACAAAAGGGAAAAGGATTCACTTCTTCCTTCTGAGGAGGAGTGGGAGTGCTGCGAGGCCTATTATTGCGGCCGGCCCGCAAATGCCCTTCTTCTTCTTACTGCTACTGCTCGAGGGAGTGGTTGATGGGGTTGAACTACTGCTCGAACTGCTCGAAGGAGTACTGCTCGAAACCGTGCTCGAAGAACTCGAAGTTGAAGAAGTTGACGTAGTACTGCTAGACGAGGAAGTTGAAGTAGTGCTACTGCTTGAAGAGCTCGAACTGCTTGAGGATGAGGTGGTACTGCTCGACGAGGAAGAGGTACTGCTACTCGAAGAGCTTGAGGAGCTTGAGCTGCCCGTGCTGGTGCCGCTTGGGTAGACAGACCTGGCCGCGAGGAAGCTTCCAAGGCCGCTGATCGGGTCGGGCATGCCTACTGTTATCTTCTTGTTGGTCAGGAAGAAGTTCCAGGTCTCGGCGGTGTAGACACGTGGTGAGTTGAGTATGTGGGTTCCGTAGGCGAGCTTGTAGAGGTCCCAGAACTGATTGAGGTTCTCTATGCTGACGGTGGTGTTGCCTGGTCCCTTCCAGCTGTTGTAGGCGAGAACCATTGCGAGGTCATAGCCAGTCCACTTGAGGAGCTTCGCAAGCTTGTCCGGGGTGTTGTAGTACTTGAGTTTGAGGGTGCTTATAAACTTGTTGAGGTCGCCGTTAGAGATGGTCTGGACGAGGTCGTTGACGGTCATCGGGTTGTGGTAGTTGGTGGCCCAGTTCGGGTCGACGTAGTAGTCGAAGAACCAGAAGTCCCACGCCATGCTCGCGACGGTCTGGACTCCGCTGACAACCCAGCCCTCAGTGTAGACGTGCCACTGGAGTGTGTGTGGATCATCACCGTAAACGATTTTGTTGGCCTGGCTCCTCTGCCTCTGGAGGAGGTTGACCTGGAAGCCGGCCTTCTGGAGAACTCTGGCCAGGTACTGCCCTTCATCAAGCCTCCTGTCCTCCACACGGGCGATGAGGTTGATGGTAACGGGCTTACCGTCGTAGTTCCAGACGCCGTTCACCTTCTTCAGGGTGTGGCCCTTGGCCGCGAGGGCCTGGGCGGCGCTGTTCATGGCGTTGTCTATGAGCTTGATAGCGTACTGCTCGTCACCCTGCGGTGTGAAGCCGAGGGCGTTTGCAACCGTCATTATCCTCGTGTACGCGTCGATCTGCCCGCTGACCTCTGGCCCGAACATCGGGGCGCCTCCACCCTGGAGGATCTGGCTGACGATGTACTGCCTGTTGATGAGCCAGTTCATGGCGTACCTCACGCCCCTGAGGGCCATCGGGTTGAACTTGATGGCTCCTGAGGAGTTGACGAGACCCGTTGTCGGGTCGCCGACGAGGTTGAGGTCAACTGACCACCAGACGGCAATGGTCTTGAGCGGGTTGAGACTACTGCCGTACTGCTGCAGAACCTTCGCTATGTCGCTGTATGGTGTAGCGTACCAGTAGAAGTCGTACTCGCCCTTGGCAACCGCGAGGATCGCGGTGTCCTTGTTGAGGGTGCCGTAGAGGTCGATCTCCTTCCAGTACGGGTTCCACGGAAGGGGCTTGCCGTTGATCTTGTCGGTGGCGAAGCCTATCCTCTTGTTGTTGGCGAGCTTCATTATGACCTTCATTGCCTTCGGGTCGTAGCTGGCGACGTAGTACGGGCCGTCGCCGATGAGGACGTTCTTGTATTTGTCAACCCAGTTGATAATGCCCTGGTAGCCGGCCTTGGCGAGGTCGGTGGTTATTCCAGCCTGGGACTCACTTACGCCCCACTTCTGGAGCCATTCTCCGAGGTTGCTGCTGAGCCAGACCGGAATCGGGTTGTTCATAAGCGCCTGGGCCTCCGCCTTGAAGTACTGGGCCTGCTCCGGGTCGATCATGTTAAGCTGGTAGCCGTTCTGCGGGGTGGTACTCCAGGAGAAGGCCTTACCGTTAACGCCTTTTGCGACCATCTCGCTCATAACGTTGTAGAGCTCCCACGGGAAGGACGGCTTCTCCATTAAGTTGCCGATGGCGGTGCTCCACATGTCGTAGGGGACGACGAAGTCCTGGTAGATGGTGTACTCAATGTAGTCGTTTGTGACCTTGTCCACCTTGAGGCCCATGACGAGCTGGAGGGTGCCCTGGTAGTTGTTGGCGTAGGTAGTGCTGTAGTACTTGTCGTTCTTGCCGTCCTGGTAGCTCCACTCCCAGGTCATGGCGTAGTCGAAGAGGTAGTCGGCGAGGGTTATCGGCTGGCCGTCGACCCAGGTTCCAAGGCCGCACTTCCAGGTGACGGCGCTCTTGGCGGTCTTGCCCGCATCGGGGGCTATCCACTTCTTCTGGGTTCCGTTCCAGATTATGGCATCGTCAGGAACCTGGACGTTGTACTTTATGCCAACGAGCTGGCAGCGGTAGTTGTGGTACTGGGCGTCGGGTCCCATTGTCACCGCTGGATCATTGAGGAAGTACCAAACGCGGAGGGTATAAACGTCCGTCATCCCACTTGGTGACGGATTGAAGACACCCATGAAGAGGCTGCCCTGGGCGGCGAGCTGAACGATCTTAAGGGTGTTCCCAGGCACTTCTGCAGCACTGGCTGGCTTTGCAACAAAAAATACACTAAACAACATCAAGCCCATGACGAACAGGCTTAGGGCTTTCCGATTCATACCTTACTGCCTCCTTCAGGTTTTGGCAACGTTGCCACATACACCGTATAATGGCATGAATCTATACACACGAGCCATATTTAAGGCTTACTATTTAAAACGCCAAGCAAAAGTCTTAAAATGAATCGATGTCAACACCGGGCGGGCACCCATGCACGAGCTCGTGATTGAAGGGCGGTTTTTCTACTTTGGAAAGCTCATCAAGGGGGGCATTGCCGTTGATGAAAAGAAAATAAGCGCCATATCGACGGGTTCGCTTAAAGGGGAGAGAACCGTCAGGCTCAGAAGGAAGGAAATCCTTCTGCCGGGCCTCATAGATACCCACGTCCACCTCAGGGACTTCGAAGAGCGGAAAAAAGAGACCGTGGAAAGCGGCACTATGGCGGCAGTTCACGGCGGCTTAACGGCAGTTTTCGACATGCCCAACACCAGGCCGCCGGTAGACGATGGGAAAACATTCAGGAAGAGGCTCCGCTCCTTCACCGGAAGGGCCTACTCGAACTACGCCCTCGGGTTTTTAGTAGCAGGCAACTGCAGCGAGGCCATGAAAGCTGGAGCGGATTTTTACAAAATCTTCATGGCACCATCAACGGGCGGTCTGTACTCGGAGAACTTTGAGGAGGACTACTCCTGCTCCCCTGGAGCGGTAAGCGTGCACGCCGAGGACGCCGACATCTTAAAGGCCGACCCAACGAGGCCGCCCGAGGCCGAGGTCAAGGCCGTTAGGAGGGCTTTAAACGCCGCCCGGAGGCTGAAAAAGCCAATTAACATCTGCCACATCTCAACCGGGGAGGCGCTGAGGGAGCTCGTGAACTCAAGATTACCACGGCTGAGCTTCGAGGTCACACCCCACCACCTCCTCCTTACGAAGAAAGACTACAGGAGAAACCCCATGCTCAAGGTCTACCCTCCCCTTCGGCCAGAGGCTGATAGAAGGGTCCTATGGAAAAACCTACCGAGGATACCTATAATAGCGAGCGACCACGCCCCGCACACGATCGAAGACAAGGCCGCTGGGGCCGCCGGCATACCGGGGCTTGAGACCGAGGTGGCACTGCTCCTGGACGCCGTCAACAGGGGCCTGATGGAACTTGGAGACATAGTTGAGAAGATGCACTCAAACCCCGTGAGGTTCTTCGGGATAGCTGGGGTGGGTCTGAGACCAGGGGCGTGGGCGGACTTCACGGTCGTGGACATTGGGAGGGAGTGGGTTGTGAAGCCCGAGGACTTCTACTCAAAGGCCCGCTGGAGCCCATGGGAAGGCAGGAGGCTCAGGGGAAAGGTAAGTAGGACGGTCATCCGGGGGGAGGTCGTTATGGAGGACGATGAGATCGTATCGAAAGCCGTGGGGGTGAGGCTCGATGTTGAGGGCGGTGGACATAAGGGAGACCTTTGACGTCGCGGACAACGTCCGGGTCTTCAGACTAGCGGAGAGGCTCGATTTCACGCCGGGCCAGTTCCTGATGCTCTGGATTCCCGGGGTCGGTGAGAAGCCCTTCAGCTTAGCTGGGGAGGACGCGCTTATGGTGAAGAGGAGGGGGCCCTTCACGTCGAGGCTTTTTGAGCTCGGGGAGGGCGACAGGGTATGGATTAGGGGGCCCTATGGGAAAGGCTTTAGGGCTAAAGGGAAGAGGGTGGCCCTCGTGGCCGGCGGCATCGGGATACCTCCACTCCGTGCGCTCGCCAGACTCTGGGGGAGGAAGTTCGAGGAGGTAACGCTTATATACGGGGCGAGGAGGAGGGAAGAGCTGGCCCTGTGGGACATCGGGGACTACGTCGGAGAGGTGATACTCACGACGGAGGACGGCTCCGCCGGAAGGATGGGCTACCCCACCGACGTCCTCAGGGAGACGGCGGCCGACTTTGACCAGGTCTACACGTGCGGCCCCGAGGGGATGATAATCGAGGTTCTCAAGATAATGAGGTACAGAAACGTTCAGGCTTCCATGGAGCGCTATATGAAGTGCGGGATAGGCATCTGCGGGAGTTGCGCCCTCGGAAGGTACCTGGTCTGCCGAGACGGCCCGGTGTTCGATGGGAGGACACTGGAAGAGGTTTACAAACCCAACGTTTAAATCGGGGAACGCGGAATAAAGATCCCGGGGAGAGCCATGGGCGTCGGGGAGATAGTCGTGGAGAAGGAGGGTATCAGGGAAGACCTTCTGAAATGGAAGGTAAAGGAAGTCACAAAGCTCGCAGCATTGTATGACGATGCGTTCCATGTCGTTGTGGAGCTCTTGGAGGACAAGGACCCCCAGGTCAGGGCCAACGCACTTCAGGTCATAAAAGACCTAATAAAGGCCGGCAACCTGCCGCCGGAGAGGGTTGGCCAAGTCCTGAAAAGGGTTATAGAGCTGACCGGGGATGAGGAAAAGGTCGCGCTGAAGGCCATAGAGGTTCTGAACGAGCTCCTCGCGCGAGGCGAGCTGAGCGACGATGAGTACGAGATGGTAACGCAGGCCCTGATGGACGTCGTTAAGAGGGGCATGCCGATACTGAGCGAATATGCGGCGGAGGGACTTGGAAAGCTTGGCTCCGTTGCGGTTAAGATCGCGAGGAGGATCATAGGGTGGCTCTTCAACATTGTCCGCTCCTCAAAGGACAGGGAAGTCCAGAGTGCCGCGATAGCGACTCTAACGGAGATGGCTTATCAAACCGAGGACAGGGCCCTTTTCAACGAGATCGCCGACAAGATGGCCGATTTGATAGAACACCCGGACCCGTACATCAGGGAAAGGGCGCTTATGTCCATTGACAGGCTGCTCTCGAAGGCCCACCTCCTGACGAAGAGGAGCCGCATTAAAGTACTCAAAAAGAGCCAGAGCGTCTCCGGGGACGTTAAGCTCGCCGCTATGGCAAACCTCATCAGGGAGAAGCTGGAAAAGGTAGAGGAAACAGGGGAGGAAGTCATTACAAAGGAAGAACTGAAGAAAAAGCTTGAAATAAGCGAATACGGGCCAGAGGACGTTGAAAGACTTCTCGATGCAGGGAAGACGGAAGTTGTAGTAGAGCTCGCCAAGATAGACCAGGTGGTTCTTTCAAAGATCCTCGACATGCTCAGCTCAGAGGATCCGATGAGGAGGGCGGACGCCCTCTGGGTGGTGTCGAGGCTCACGACCCACCTGACCCCCTCCGATGCCTACAGTGTTCTCCCGGCCTTAGGGGAGTTCCTGAAGAGCAACAATCCCTGGATGCAGAAAACAGCAGCTGAGACCATGGCGGATATATACACACTCTACCCGGGGACATCCCAGTTCTTCACGTCCCTCTTGGACGTGCTCCTTAAGTCGAAGAAGAAGAGGGACGCGGAGGGGGCCCTTGAGCTTATAAGCTCCCTCTGGAAGCGCATGCCGACACCGGAGTTCTCAAAGGCGATAATGCTCGTGGTGAAAGACCTCTTGGAGGAGCCCTCAACGAGGGGCGTAACCCTGAGGTACCTCGCGAGGGAGGCGGAGAGACTGCTTGAGATGGACGTCGAGACATTAAAGGGCCTTGAGGAAGTCCTTAAAGGAATCTACGGGGTGGAAGGCGGAAAGCACGACAACATAATCGCGGCCCTCATAGACGCGATATCAGGGATAATCCAGATGAAATCAACCGCCTGAACCTATGGTTGCCATACTTTGGTTCAAAAAAGGCCTTTAAACCCGCCATCTCATCATTAGACGGTGATGCGTGTGGATTCGGAAGGAGTTGAGGTCAAGCTTAGGGAGATAGAGGAGCTCCTCGAAAAGCTCGGGAAGGAGCACCCAAAGGAGATAGCGGCCTTCTCAAGGTTCCTGCGCGAGACCCTCGACAACAAAGCGCTCACGACGAGGGAGAAGGAGCTCATTGCACTCGCCCTTGGGATAGCGGCGGGCTGTGAATGGTGCATCTACCTCCACACGAGGAAGGCCCTTGAGGCGGGCGCAAAGCCCCCGGAGCTCGTGGAGGCGGGCCTCGTCGCGGTCTTAATGGCCGGGGGACCGGCTCTGATGCATCTCATACCCCTCGTCAAGGCCATAAACGCCTTCGAGGAGGAGCACGGGGGGCTGTAGTTTCAGCCCTCCGTGAGCTTCAGTATGGCCTCTGCGAGGTCGCCTCCTGACTCCTCCAGGGCTTTTTTCGCAGTTTCCCTATCGACCCCTGCCTGCTCCATGACGAGCTCCACATCCTCCTCCGAGATCCTCAGGATGGGCTTAACTTCCTCCGAGCCCGGAACGATCTGATAGGTCTTCTCCCCCTGGACTGTCATTATTGTTACGGTAGGATCCCGAATTATCACTTCCCTGTCAGGGAGCCTGATTACCACCTCGCTCACGCCCTCAAGCTCCTCCATCTTTATGCCCATCTGACGCATGAGCTTCTTCATCTGCCTCGGGTTCATCCCCATCATCGCCTGCCACCGGAGGTGGTTCTCCTCAGGTTTTAAAAATGTTGAGACCGTCCGCTTCTGAAGGCAGCTTTCAGGAGGGTGGGCGTGACGAGCGTGCTCAGGAATATCATCGTCACCACGACCAGGTAGGCGTCTGGGCCCACTATGCCCTCTTTGAGGGCTATCGCGAGCATTGCCAACTCAACTCCCATCCTCGGTATCATCCCGACGCCTATCCTGAGTGATGCCCCCCTCCCGAGACCGCCCAAGAGGGCACCGAGGGAGCAGCCTATCACCTTGCTGAGGATAGCCACCAAACTGAAGAGCAGCGCGAAGACGCCCGCTGAGGAGAGGCCCCTGAGGGGGATGTTCATCCCCACGTCCACGAAGAAGAGCGGCACGAAGAGGGAATGGGCTATAACCCTCGTGTGGTCAAATATGGGCTTCCTGAACTCCGTCTCGCTGAGGGCAAGGCCGAAGAGGTAGGAGCCGAGGATGGAGGCGAGGTTCATGTGCTCCGCGAGGTAGGCGAAGGCAAAGAGGGCCGCCATCGAAAGCGTTACCGTGGAGTCAGCGAAGCCGAGCCTCACGACCCGCCTGAGGAAGTAGTCCATGAGGGGGGGAACCGCGTAGACCATGACCGCGAGGAAAACCCCCACGAGGAGCAGGATGAGGGATACGCTGAGGATACTAACCCCTCCAGAGCCGAGGGAGGAGATGACTATAGTGAGCACGATTATGCCGAGGATATCGTCGACTATGGCCGCCGTCAGTATGGTGTTCCCCTCAACGGTTTTGAGAGCGTCGAGCTCCATCAGCACCCTGACAGTTAGGCTGACGCTGGTTGGCGTCGTCAGGGCGCCGTAGAGGAGCGCCTCCTGGAAGCCCTTGAAGGGGTAGGCGATGCCGAAGCCCATCAGAAAAGCGACGAGAACTCCCACCCCGGCCACGGACACGCCCGCCTTACCCGCTTCCCTGAGCTCCTCAACGCTGCTCTCAAGGCCGGCCATGAAGAGGAGGAGGAGAACCCCTATCATGGAGATGTCCTTAACTTCTTCCGTGGGCGGCATCGCCAGGCCGAGGAGGATACCACCTACTATCTGACCTAAGACGACCGGCTGGTTTATCCTCGCGAACACCCAGCCGAAGACCTCCGCAACCGTAAGCATGGCGGCTATGTAAAGGATCAGCTCGGGCTCCACTGCCATCACCGCGCGAAGACCCTCAGGAGCCTTATGACGCTTTGGGCGGAGAAGGTTCCAACGACCTTCTTCCCCTCCACGACCGGGAACTGCCTCACGCCAGTTTCGAGCATCATCCCTAAGGCGTAGCCGAGGGGATCGTTGGGGGAGAGGGTTATCGGCTTCGGGTTCATTATCTCCCTCACAGGCCTGTTCCAGTCGAAGTGCGCTTCCTTGAGGGCGTCTATCCCGACGAGGACGTAATCCGTTGGCGGAACGATGAGGTTTATTATCTCGTCCACGGATATGAAGCCGAGCAACCTTCCGGCCTCGTCAGCAACGACCGCACAGGTTCTGTGCTCAATTCCCTTTATCAGGTCTTCTATCCTGTCGTCCGGGGAGAGCTTGAGGAACTTCTCGTCCATCACAAGCCTCAGAGGCATCTTCGAGAGCTTGGCGATGTTGAGCTTGGGCTTCTCCTCCTCACCGGCGGGCAAGACACCACCTCCGTATAGTTAATTTCCTCGATGTTTAAAACCTTTTAAGGAGAGCACCAGATTTCCCATGGGGTGGAAAATGCCGATCCCGGTACCGGCACCCGGGGGAGTCAGTACTCCAACCACTTGGCGCTTTCTTGAAGGGCTGGGAGCCCTCATAGCCCTGGCGCTGCTCCTGTGGGGCATCTCAAGTTACATAGGAAGGGAGGCCGAAAGAAAGGAGCGGGAGCTGGAGGAAGAGCTTAAAGAAGAGGAGGAAAGAGGGGGTTTATATTGAGGAATCAAAGTACCAAAAAATATATTTTCCAATAAACTGCCATGACGGTTGAAGTTGCAAGACTCGACGATAACGGCAGGCTCTACCTCCCCGCCAGCATCAGAAAGAAGCTTCGCTCCAGGGAATTCTACATCGAGGAGAGAAACGGAGAGATAGTTCTCGTTCCAGTAAGGAAGAAGATAGAAAAGTACTGGGGCATCTTCAAGGGCGAGAACCTAACCGCCGAGGAGATGGACAGGATAGTTGAAGAAGAAACCGAAGAGCTCCTTTTTAAAGAGCCACAAGTGAAATAAATTAGCTCACTCCCCTTTCTCCTCGGGGAAGTTCGAGGTCTCCTCGTTAGACTTCATGATCCTCTGTCTGTACTCCTCGTACTTCTTCCTCGCCTCTTCTGCCTTCTCCTTCTCGCCGAGGTACTCGTAGGCCTCAGCAACGTGCTTCCACCACATCGGGTCTTCTTGAGCTTCCTTCAGGCAGTATTCGAGGAACTTCCCGTAAGCTTCCCTCGCGAGCTCTTCCATGCCGAGCTTACGAGCGATGTTGCCGACGTCCTCGTAAAACACGCCCTCCTCCTCGGCTTCCTTTTTGTAGTACTCTAACGCTTTCTCCCAGGCTTCTTTAGCTTTCTCCTCGTTTCCCAACTCTTCATAGAGCTTTGCAACGTCCTCCCAGAACCAGGGCTCCTCCTCGGCGTAGCGCTCAAGGGCTTTAGCTGCCTTCTCCATGTTTCCGGCTTTCTTCCAGTACTCGTGGGCCTCCTTGAGGTAGTAGGTGTCCTTCTCCTTCTCGTACAGTTGCTCGTAGATTTCAGCAGCTTTCTCGTACTTCTCGGCCTTTTCGTAGGCCCATGCGGCGCTCTCCATCCAGCCGAGCTTCTCGTACATCTCAGCGGCCTTCATGTAGTTCCCGGCCTTCTCGTACTTTTTAGCAGCCTGTCTGTACTTGCCCATCCGCTCCAGCGTCTGGGCAGAGCGGAAGCGGTCAACGAGACCGAGGTCTGGCTCGCTGACGTACCAGACCCCAAAGGCAAGGAAGAGGACGAAAAACGCCACGATCGCCCAGACAACCCAGAGGTGCCGCCAGATTATCACGAGGTACGTGCCGTAGGCGCTTACTGCGCTCAGGACTGAGAGCATGGCCCCGTACTTCCAGCTCTCGGCGTAGAGAGTTAGAGCCGTGAAGAACAGAAGGCCGAGCGTCAGGGTTATGAAACCTATCCCGAGGACGACCTGGAGAAGGAGCCTCCAGCCACCGTACCACACTATGCCGGCCGCTATGGCGAGCAGAACAATGATCAGACCGATGATGTACGCCTTTAGTTTGTTCATAACTCCACCCCCTCGATTTCGAGCAGGAAGGCCTTTTCATCGACTCCCGAGCTGTAGTAGCCGATGCCCCCCTTCGAGACAACCCTGTGGCAGGGCACCACTATCGGGTAGGGATTCCTCCTCATCGCACCGCCCACGGCCCGCGGGGAGGTTCCGAGGGCCCTTGCAAGCGCACCATATGTTATGACGGAACCTCTTTTAACGTTTTTCGTGAGCCATTCGTAAACCCTCCTTTCGAAGGGCGTAAGACCTTCAAAGGAAAGCTCCCCGAGGAGCTCACGGTTGTCAAGCCCTCCGATTAAGACGCGGTAGACCATCTCAGGGTACTCACTGGGCTCCACATCGAGGGAAACCTTCACTCCCCTCCTCCCGAGGAAAGCCGCAACCCGCTTGATCCTCCCTAAGAGGGTTCTTCTGTCGAAGGCAAAGGCGATCCCCTGAACCCTGCCCGCGGAGATGACACCTATCCAGAGAACCCTCCTCCCAACCTGAAACCTCTCGACGCCTAACATCACCATCCCCCTTGAGCCCGCTCCCGGCATCGGTGACGTGAAAGGATTTAAGGGGAAGTGTTAAAGGGTTTCCGGTGGGAGATGGGCAGGAGATTAGAGCTGATTCCGCTCGCCGTTGCACTGCTGCTAACGGTCTACCTGACGGCAGGACTTCCGAGCGACAGCCTACCCCCTGTACTGCTCTACTGCCTGCTCGCTCTGGCGGCGCTTAAAGAGAGGGCGCTTCCCTACGGGGCGGCAGCGGTGGCAAGCGGTTTGCTGTTTGAGTGGCTCTCGAGCGGCGGCTACCTCGCGATCGCGGGGATTGGAGCGGCGGTCTCAGCGGTGCCCTTCAGGATGGAGAAGCAGCCGGTGAAGATGTGGGAGAGGCTCTTAAACGCCGCAGTGGCTGGAACCCTGACCTATGCGTCCCTGATGTTGGCCAAAACAGGGTTCAAAATCGCGGGGGTCATCGCGGCCCTCTCCACGCTCTCCGGCAACAGGGGCATCTCAAGCGGTGGGATCTTAGCGGGTTCAGCGGTTCTCTTAGCCATTCCGGCGGCCAATTTGAACGGTATGAACCCCGACGTATTCTTCACCGCATCGGCCCTGCTGATGCTCTACTCCCTCCACCACCTTAGGAAGTTGCTGAGGTGATAGCGTGAAGGTCTACGTGCTCGGGGCCGGCTCGATAGGTTCCATCTTCGGTGCTCTTCTCGCCAGAGCGGGTCACGACGTGACTCTGATCGGCAGAGAAGAGCACGTAAAGGCCGTAAGGGAGAAAGGACTTACGATAACCGGCGTTGAGGAGTTCACGGTCTACCCCAAGGCTGAGGTCTACGCCCCTGAGGAACCGCCCGATTTGCTCCTCCTCACAGTCAAGTCCTACTCGACTAAGAGGGCTCTGGAATGCGCCAGGCACTGCATAGGCGAGAACACTTGGATACTCAGTTTACAGAACGGCCTTGGGAACGAGGAGCTTGCGCTTAAGATTACCGACAAGGTTATCGGCGGGATAACGACGAACGGGGCCATGCTCACCGAGTGGGGGAAGGTCAGGTGGACTGGGAAGGGGATAACGGTGATAGGGAAGTATCCGAAGGGGAAGCACAAGTTCGTTGAAAAAGTTGCCGATGCCTTCAGAAACGCCGGACTGGAGACAAAGCTTACCGAGAACTCCCTCGGATGGAAGTGGGCAAAGGTCATAGTCAACTCCGTCATAAACGGTCTTGGAACAGTTTTAGAAGTTAAAAACGGCCTCCTCCGCGAAATCCCGGAGCTGGAGGGCATAGCTGTTGAGGTCGCTCGGGAGGGCTGTATCGTTGCCCAGCAACTTGGAGTGGAGTTTGAGGTTCATCCCCTTGAGCTCCTCTGGGATACCATAGAGAGAACCTGGGAGAACTACAACTCAACTCTCCAGGACATAATGCGCGGGAAAAAGAGTGAGGTTGACTACATAAACGGCAAGATAGTTGAATACGCTTCCTCGGTCGGTTTGGAGGCCCCGAGGAACGAGCTCCTCTGGGTTCTCGTAAAGGCGAAGGAAAAGCTAAATAGGGGTTCGGGCAATACCTGAGCGGGGGATGAAGATGGCACTCTTTGGGGGAAAGGAGAGCGATGTCTTCGATGCGATTGAGGAGCACCTGAAGGTCGTTGAGGAGACGATAAAGGCCTTCAGGGAGCTCGTGGCGACGTACATAGACGGGAACTTGGAGGAGGCCAAGAAGTACGAGGAGCTCGTCGGAGACCTCGAAACAAAGGCGGACGGACTGAGAAGGAGCATAGAGATGATGCTCTACGAGGGTGCCTTCCTGCCCGCGAACAGGGGAGACTACGCGAGGCTGAGCGAACTCATAGACCAGGTCGCAGACGCCGCCGAGAGCGCCGCCCACACGATAATCCTTGCAAAGCCCAAGATCCCGGCTGACATGGGGAAGGACGTGCTCACCCTCGTGGACTCCACGATGGAAACCTACAAAAAGCTGAGGAAGTCTGTGGAGGCCCTGAACACCGACGTTGACATGGCGATGAAGCTCGCCAAGGAGACGGAAGACGCGGAGGAACGGGCCGACGAGGTTGAGTACAGGCTCAAAAAGGCTGTTTTCGACAGCGAAGATGTCACCACATACGCGAAGTTGATCTGGAATCAGATCCTCACCAAGATCGGCGACATAGCCGACCGCGCGGAAGATGCCTCTGATCAGGTTCTCCTGATGTCAGTTAAGAGGAGGGGATGAAGATGAAGGTTCTCGTTGCCGCGCCACTCCATGAGAGGGCGATAGAGGTTTTGAAGAAAGCCGGCTTTGAGGTGGTTTACGAGGAGTACCCGGACGAGGAGACGCTGGTAGAGCTCGTAAAAGATGTGGACGCGATAATAGTGAGGAGCAAGCCGAAAGTGACAAGAAGGGTCATCGAGAGCGCACCGAAGCTGAAGGTCATAGCGAGAGCGGGAGTTGGACTCGACAACATAGACCTCGACGCCGCGAAGGAGAGGGGTATTAAAGTCGTCAACAGCCCGGCCGCATCGAACAGGAGCGTCGCTGAGCTCGCCACAGCCCTGATCTTCAACGTCGCCAGAAAGATAGCCTTCGCCGACAGGAAGATGAGGGAAGGCATCTGGGCCAAAAAGCAGTGCGTGGGAATCGAGCTCGAAGGAAAAACTCTTGGCATCGTCGGCTTTGGCAGGATAGGCTACCAGATAGCAAAGATCGCTAAGGCCCTCGGGATGAAGGTTCTTCTCTACGACCCGTATCCAAACGAGGAGCGCGCAAAGGAGGTTGGCGGAAAGTTCGTCGACCTCGAGACCCTTCTTAGGGAGAGCGACGTCGTTACCCTGCATGTCCCACTCGTCGAGGCAACCTACCACATGATAAACGAGGAGAGGCTTAAGCTGATGAAGAAAACGGCGATACTCATCAACGCGGCGAGGGGAGCTGTTGTAGATACCAACGCCCTCGTCAAGGCTCTGCAAGAGGGCTGGATCGCTGGAGCCGGGCTGGACGTCTACGAGGAAGAACCCCTGCCAAAGAACCACCCGCTCACGAAGCTCGACAACGTTGTTCTGACGCCGCATATCGGAGCTTCCACCGTCGAGGCCCAGATGAGGGCCGGCGTTCAGGTGGCGGAGCAGATAGTCGAGATCCTGAAGGGCTGAGCTTTCCTTTCCATTTTCCTCTCGGAAACTTTTCCAGTATGGTGGTGAATTTTCCTGGGAAAATTTACCAGTATGCTGGTAAACTTTATTAAGAACTTCCTCCCAGTTTAGAGCATGAACGTTGAGGAACTCAAGAGGGTGTTGGCGGATCAGCATGAGGTTCTGAGCGAGAAACTCGAAAGGGAACGGATAGTGGAGAGGGAACTGAGGGAGAGAATAGTTAGGAACTTTAAGCCGACCGCCCACATAATAACGGGACCAAGGCGTTCCGGTAAGTCCGTTCTCTCGGCAACCCTCCCCGGTAAGGCCTTCTACGTGAACTTTGAGGATCCTGCGATGGCTGGCTTTTCAATCACCGACTACAAAAAGTTGCTCCAAGCCGGATACGAGCTTTTTGGGGAGTTCGACTACATCGTTCTTGATGAAGTCCAGGAAGTTGAGGGCTGGGAAAGGATTGTCTCGGCCCTTAGGGAAAGTTATCCGACGGTGGTGACGGGGAGCAACGCCCGCCTGCTCTCGCGTGAGTTCTCGACGTATTTAACCGGCAGATACCTAAGCTATGCTCTCCTCCCCTTCTCCTTCCGGGAGTTCTTAGCGTATAAGAGGACAAAGCCAGAGGTGACCACTACCAAGGACGAGGCGAGGATAAAGAGGGCCCTGCTTGAGTACATCAGGCGCGGGGGCTTTCCCGAGGCCCTGCGCTTTGGCAGGGAGTATCTGGTGAACCTCTACAACGACATCATCAACAGAGACGTTGTAGTCCGCTACGGCATCAGGAACGTCCGCGAGCTCAAGGAGGTTGCCTTCTACCTCTTCTCGAATTTTGCGGGGCGGATCACATACAGCAAGATTAAGAACGTCATCGGAATTGGGAACGTTGAGACCGTCAAGAACTACGTTGAGTACCTTGAGTCCGCATACCTCGTCTTCGAGCTCCCGAAGTTCTCGTTCAAACCAAAGGAAGTCCTGAGGGGAGATAGAAAGGTATACGCCGTTGATACCGGCATGGTGGACACAATCGTTCCAAAAACCTTCGAAAACATCGACAGGCTGATGGAAAACGCCGTTTTCCTTGAGCTCCTCAGGCTCAGGCACTACAGGAAGCCAAGCGTTGAAATTTATCACTACAGGGACGGCAAAAGCGAGATAGATTTCGTTGTAAAGGAGGGGGAGAGGATAGGGCTTATTCAGGTTACCTACGCCTCCGGAAGGGACGAAATAGCTGAGAGAGAAGTTAAAGGGCTGTTCAGGGCTATGGAGCTCTTCCACCTGAGAAGCGGGACGCTGATAACATGGGGCTACTCGGGCAAAATTGAAGCCGGAGGAAAGAGTATAGATGCGGTTCCGCTCTGGAAATGGCTGCTGAGAGCACTCTCGGGCATCAGTTAATTGCCATTTTTCCGTTAAAATCTCACTGTTTCCACCGGAAAATAAACTCAAATCTGTCCAACGATGAACACTCCCATACCAAAACTTTTTAAACCTCTCTCCCCTTCACTACTACCGGATGGGCCGGTAGCTCAGCCTGGTACGAGCGCCGCCCTCGCAAGGCGGAGGCCGCGGGTTCAAATCCCGCCCGGTCCACCATCTTCTCGAACGCCTTTCAAAGCCTTTTAGAGCAACTCAACATGAGTAAAGGAAGGCGAAAATTTTTAAACTATCCTAATCATGCTCAAGTGGGGGGAGACATGAGGGGCCTGAAGGAATTCAACCCCGCCCTATTCTCAAGCGTCATGGGGACGGGAGCCGTTGCCATAGCGACGTACAAGTACTCCTCCTACTGGTCTCCGCTGGGGGGAGTTGGGAGGGGGCTTACCTACCTCAACCTGGCCCTGTACATCCTCCTCCTCATCCCGTGGCTCCTCAGATGGCTTCTCAACAGGGATGAAGCGTTGAATGACCTAAGGCACCCATCAAAGGGGCATTTTTACGGGACGATAGGAGCGGCCACGGTGGTGCTCTCGGCCCAGCTTCTCCTCATCCTCGGGGATGAGAAGTTAGCGTGGTACTTCTGGCTCTGGGGCGCGGCCCTAACAATTCTCTTCGCGTTCTGGATGTCCTACGAGGTCTACATAGCAGCGGAGGTCAATTTGAGGCACCTCTCACCCGCCTGGTACATTCCCCCGGTAGCCCTCATAATCCTCCCCTTCGGCGCCCCCTTTATGAACTCCACAAGTGGGTACACGAGGGAGCTGGTGACCGTGGTGAACTACATGGGGTGGGGTGCCGGCTTCTTCCTCTACTTAGCACTCTACGCCGTCGTAACGCTTCGCTTCATCAGGCATGAGCTCATGCCACCCCAGATGGCGCCCCTGATATGGATGAACTTGGGCCCCATCGGGGCTGGGGTAAGTGCCCTCTTCGCACTCTTAGAGGCGGTTAACCTGCCGTCGAAGGAGCCCCTTTTCGTCTTCGCCTTCTTCCTCTGGGGCCTCGGCTTCTGGTGGTTGATCATGGCGACCGCGATGACACTGCACTATCTAAGGAATCTCCACCTGCCTTACAGCGAATCATGGTGGGCCTTCATCTTCCCCCTCGGTGCCTTCACCAACGCGACGAGAGACATAGGGGCGGTGTTCAGCCTGAGGATCCTCAGCCACTTAGGATTCCTTCTCCTCTGGCCCCTCTTAGCTATGTGGACGGTGGTCTTTCTGAAGTCCTTCGTCCTCTTGGCGAGGGCAATGAAGTCGGAAGATTAATATTCACGATGGGGTTAGTGAAGCCGGTGGTTCCATGGAGAGGCTTGAGTACGTAGCCGAACTGAAATGGGACGGCAACGTCGGGAGCACCGCGAGGGTTAGGGAGTTCACCTTCAAAATAGACACGAACACCGATGGCCGCAACGCCGGCCCGAACCCGACTGAATACCTCCTCTCCGCCATAGGGGGCTGTTTGACCGTCAACTGGGGAAGGCTCATAAAGAAGATGCGCCTCAACGTCGAGGAGATGAACGTCGAAGTTAAGGGCTGGAGAAACCTCAGGGAGCCCCAGCTCCAGGAGATAACCTACCGCGTTAGGGTTGTGACGGACGAGCCCGAAAAGAAGATACTCCGCGTCAAGGAATTAGCCGAGAAGTACGGCACAGTCTTCAACACCGTCGGGAAGGAGAAGATAAAGGGGGAAGTCGAGATAGTCAGGCCTAAGTGAACCTCTTTTCCAGCACTCTTTTGTGGACGGCCACGCCGGCGAAGAAGAAAGCTATTCCGAAGAGAACCAGCATCCCGAGGTCAATCCACAGTGGAAGGTAGCCCCTCCCGAGCGAGTGCCTGAGCGCGTCGACGTAGTAGGTTAAAGGCGAGATGTAGGAGACGAGCCTTCCATAAGAGGGCAGTTTCTCAAGGGGAACGAAGATTCCGCTTATGAAGAGGAGCGAGAACTTTGCCAGGGAGGTGAGCATCATCACATCCGCCGGGACGTCGGTTGGCGGGTATGATGAGAGAAGCACCGTCATAGCTGAGAAGGTTCCGACCGCGAGGAGCGTAGCCGTAATGAAGATCACCCACCCTAAGCCGAGCGAGAAGTAGAGCACCGCGGGAACCGCTATCGCGAAGGTTATCGCCAGTCCAAAGTAGAGCGAAGCCTGAAAGTCGCCGAGGAGAACGGTTGTGAGCGATACTGGAGCGGTTATGAGCCTCTCGAAGGTTCTTCCGCGGCACTCCCAGGGGATTATAGTGGGGCCGACGGCTGTCGAGGTGAAGAAGGCCGTCATTGCGGTTAGGCCGACGAAAAGCTGCTCATCCGGTAGGTTCCTGCCGATGAGGAAAGCCAAGAAGAGGAAAAAGGGAAAGAGAAGGCCCATTATAACCACAGGCCCCTTGAGGTAGAAGATGAGCATGTCCTTCTTTGCTACCGCGAAGGAGCGCTTCAGCTGGTCAATCATTTCTACCACCCACTAGCTCCATGAATACATCTTCCAGCGAGGGCGAGAGCGTTCTTAAGCTGACTATTCTCAGCTTCTCCCTCTCTGCGTAGCGGACGAGTTCCTTAACGGTTTTATCGGGATCCTTGGTGTAGATTTTCACCTTGTCGCCCATGGGTTCAACTTTCAACGCCGAGGAGAGGACAGAAGGGTCAAACTTCATCGGCTCGAAGCTTACTTCAACCGAAACGCGTCCTTTAACGAGCTGCTTCAGCTTCTCGGGCGTGTCTATGGCTATCAGCTTGCCCCTCCTGATTATGCCAATCCTCTCGCACAGCTCGTTCGCGTCGTCCATGTTGTGGGTTGTGAGGAAGATCGTCTTCCCGGCCCTCTTCTCCTCCCTGATAACGTCCTTTATGAGGCGGGCGCTTATGACATCGAGGCCGCTCGTCGGCTCGTCTAAGAAGTAGAGCTCTGGATCCGCTACCATCGCCATCGCGATTATTAAACGCTGCCTCATGCCCTTCGAGAAGCCCCTAACCTTAACGTTCCGCTTCTCGTAGAGGCCAAACTCCCTGAGGAGTTCAAGCGAGCGCTTCTCTATCTCAGCCTTAGACATGCCGTAAAGCTCGCCCATAAGCCTGAGGTTCTGCATCGCGGTTAAATCGACGTAAGGATTGGCCATCTCGGGGACTATGCCCGTCTTTTCCCTCGCCCTTATCTTCTCGCGCTCGTCGAGCATATTGCAACCGAGAACCCTTACCTCGCCTGAGTTCGGCCTCAAAAGCCCCGTAACCATCCTTATCGTCGTGGTCTTTCCCGCCCCGTTGGGCCCGAGGAAGCCAAAGACCTCACCGGACTTAACGGAGAAGCTCACGCCATCAACGGCCAAGAATGAGCCATAGTACTTTGTTAGGTTGACCGCCTCTATGGCCTTCTCCATCCCTCACACCGGAATGAAGATCTTTTCAGGAGTTAAAAAGGTTGAGGTGGCCCTGAGACCGGAAGTCCTTCGAGCCCGCACAAATACGCGGGATGTATTTCGCATAAAAGGCGTCTCAATTGAAATAAAGCTTATATACCCGGGGGGAAGGGGACTTTAGGTGAGCCTAATGAAGGAAGATTACCCGAAGTTGTTCGAGCCTATAAACATCGGAAAGGTCCAGCTCATGAACAGGGCGGTATTCCCGCCGATATCGACGAACTTCGCCCTGGAGAACGGCAGACTGACGGAGAAGTTCGTCAAACACTACGAGAGGCGCGCGAGGGGCGGCGTCGGCCTGATAATCGTCGAGAACACTTCCATAGACTTCCCGGAAGGAAAGCACATGCCCTTCCAACCGAGGATAGACTCAAAGGCCGTCCTCAAGGACTGGGAGTGGTTAGCTTTTGAGGTGCACAAGCACGAGGGGGTTAAGCTCTCCATCGAGCTCGCCCACGAAGGGTGGAAGAAGATAGGCGTCGACTACCTCTCACCCGAGAAGGTGGAGGAGCTTGTGGAGAAGTTTGTCTATTCCGCGAGATTGGCTATGGAAGCGGGATTCGACATGGTTGAGATTCAGGGCGCTCACGGTCTCCTCGTGAACCAGTTTCTGTCGCCTCTGACCAACCACCGCGACGACGAGTGGGGTAAGCCGACGAGGTTCGCGGTTGAGGTGAGGAAGCGCATAGCGGAGGAATGCGGCCGGGACTTCCCGGTTACGATAAGGCTCGCGGTGGACGATTTCCTTGAGGGTGGAATAAACCTGAGAATGGGGCGCGAGATAGCCCTGGAGCTTGCCAAAGCGGGCTACGACATGATACAGGCCGATATTGGATTAGGCCCAAAGGAGAAGCGCCTTGAGCCGATGCACTATCCCCAGGCATGGCGCGCCTATTTAGCGGAAAAGATAAGGCCCCTACCGGTTCCGGTGGCGGCGGTGGGAATGATAAGGGAGCCAAAAGTTGCGGAGAGGGTTCTTGAGACTCAAGCTGATCTCGTTGTCCTCGGAAGGACGCTCATAGCGGACCCGGACTGGGTGAAGAAGGTCGCCGAGGGGAAGGAGCACCTCATAAGGCGCTGCATAGGCTGCAGCGAGTGCATCAAGGCAGTCCACGACGAGAAGGGGCCGATAAGGTGCGGTGCCAACGCCAACGTCGGGAACGAGGAAGATATACCAAATGCTCCGAGGAAGCGCGTTTTGGCGATAATCGGTGCAGGCCCAGGAGGACTAGAAGCAACGAGGGTGGCGGCGCTCAGGGGGCACGAGGTTCACCTCTTCTACGAGGTCTTCGGCGGCCAGCTCGTCCTCGCGAAGGTGCCGCCGGGAAAGGAGAAGATAGGCTGGCTCATCGAATACTACCGGAACGTCCTCTCGGAGATGCCCAACGTCCACCTCCACGAGGGGAAGGCTGCCAAGGAGGGCGTCATGAAGCTCAACCCGGAGGCCGTGATAATAGCCACCGGCGCGAACCCGATACTCCCCTGCTCCGGCGAGAGGGGTCTAATAATCCCCTTCGACAGAATCCTCCGGGGAGAGGTGAAGGTCGAGGGCAAAGAAGTCCTCATCGGCGGTGGGGGGCTCGTGGGAGTGGAGACGGCCCTCTACTTAGCCCAGTTCAACAACCGCGTGAAGATAATCAAGCGCAGTCCCGCGGTGCTTCCAAACGTCGAGAGGATAACCCGCGGCTACCTCCTGAGGGAGCTTGAGGAGAAGGGGATTCCGATTTTGACCGGCAGGAGCTTCGTCAGTGCCGGAGACGGCTACGCCATCGTCGAGAACACCGAGACCGGGGAGAAGGAGATGATAAAGTGCGACGTCATCGTTGGGGCCTTCGGCATGAGACCGTATGTTCCCTTCGTCATAGACGGCGTTGAGTACCACATAATCGGGGACGCCAAGTCCGTGAGGAACATAGCGAGCGCCGTCAGGGAAGGCTACGAGGTCGGGAGGAAGCTCTGAGCTTTCCCTCCGCTTTTTAATTCTCCATTTCATGGAAAAGCTGATTAACCCTTCCTACCAAAGGCCACCGTGGTCGAGATGCGCCGGGTCTGGTGTGGTGAAAACGGGGCCGGGATTAGCAGTGAGGCCCTACAGGAAAGGGTCAGGGAAATCCTCTCAAGGGCAGAACTCGTCAGGAGGGGAGGGAAGGTACTCATCCTCGTGGATGGGGAAAGGGTTGGAAAGCTGAGGTTCGAGACACCATTAGAGGAGCTTGAGGTCGAGAGCGCATGGAAGAGTCCCTTCGGGATAAAGGTCGAGCTGAGCTGGCGCGGAAGGTTCGCAGGGACGCTCCTCCTGAGGGAGTGGCATGAAAGCTAAGGAGCTCCTGAAGTTCGAGTTCCTGAGTCAGGGGAGCATAGGGGCCGCTGAAGGGCTTGCCGAGGCCTTCTTCGGCGTGATTATGACAAGGATGGGCGCTTCAGCCTTCATGCTGGGCCTTCTCGGTAGTTCAGCCTACGTCTCGAACCTCTTCTCACCCATCTGGGCGAAAGGTTCGCGAAAGACCGGGGCAAAGAAGCTCGTTATGGGCTCTTTAATCCTCGCCTCGCTGTTTCTTCTCATGAGCGCCTTCACCGAAAGCGCGGTTCCCTTCCTGATCTTCGTCTTCCTCTACTACATCGCCTACGGCGTCAGGGAAGTCCTCTACCCTTTGATAGTCGAGAGGGTCTACGGCTACCTTGAGGCCCTCGGGCACGCTGAGGTGGCCTACACGATAGCCTACACCGTTGCCGCTGGGATAGCGGGCTACGTGATGGACTCGTGGGGCCATAGAATAGCTTTCTTCGCCGCCTCACTTCTTCTCCTCCTCGCGGCGCTCTCTCGACTTCCCTTCCCGGACGTTAAGAGCGACGCCGAGGAAAAGGTCGAGCCACCCTACAGGGACAAGCTAATCCTCAGGATGGTCGCGATGTTCATGGTAGCTGGAACCGGCATGCTGATGATGCTCCCAGCAATTCCAATCCTTGAGGTTAGGGCCTTGGGCCTCTCCAACGGGGTCATAGGCATCGCTATAGCAATCAACAGCCTCTCCTACGTGCTCTTCTCAGAGCTGTGGAGCAGACTCATAAAGAGACCATCACACGTGGTCAGGGTCTTTCAGGCGGGCTTTACGGCGCTCTTCCTTATGGCACTCACCTACTACCTCAGCAGTTCAGCCCTCTATATCTACCTCGCGGGGGTTCTCTGCGGCCTCGGCGGTTCCGCCGTTTCAATAGGCTGGCAGGCCTTCTCGATGGGCGTTCCCGATTACAGGACTGAGGACTTATCGGCCCTCCACCTGACGACCTGCGGGATAAGGGGCCTCTACGCGCCCATCTTAGGTGCGGTCTTTATAAGGTGGCTCGGCCTCAGGGAGACCTTTCTTTTGGCAGGTTTGCTCTTAATTGGGGGAATAATTTTAACGGAGAGCGTGATCAGGCCCCTCAGGGAGGAGTTTGAGCTTTAATGAGTTCCCATTTCTGTCCACAACCTTTGGTTTGTGAAAACCTTTTATATGGAAAAATTTTCATAAAATTAGGTGAGTCGTAATGCCCTACCTGATAGTCCACGAGGAGGGATGTATAGGCTGCCACACCTGCGAAATGGTCTGCTCCCTGAGCCATGAAGGGGTAATAAACCCAGACCTCTCAAGAATCCACGTCTTAGGCTACAAGGGCGAGAAGTTCCCGGTAATGTGCCTCCAGTGCGAGGACGCCCCCTGTGAGCTCGTCTGCCCGATGGAAGCAATCCACATGCAGAACGGCGTGAGGATGGTGGACGACGAGAAGTGCATAAGGTGCAAGATGTGCACACTCGTCTGCCCGGTTGGGGGCGTTCTCTACGACTACATCAACAACAAGATGATAAGGTGCGACCTCTGCGGCGGCGACCCCCAGTGCGCCAAGTACTGCCCGATGAACGTTATAGAAGTCGTGCAGGATGAGAAAGTTCCCGAGGCGAGGAAGAGGGGAGTTAGGGTTCTCTACGGGGAGGCCGATTAAAATGTTCGGCTACGCCGGGAAAATACTCTTTATAGACCTGACCTCCCGGGTCGTTAGAACAGAACCCACGGAGAAGTACGCCGCGGACTTTCTCGGCGGGAGGGGGATAGCGACAAAGATAGCCTACGACCTCATACCAGCCGAGGCAGACGCCTTCGACCCCGAAAATGCCCTCGTAATGATGACCGGTCCCCTGACTGGAGCCGCTCCCTCAAGTTCGAGGATAGACGTCGTCTCCCTCTCCCCGGTCACCAACCTCCTCGGCGGGAGCAGTGCTGGAGGCGACTTCGGGGCGGTTCTCAAGTTCGCCGGCTACGACGGGATAGTCATCACTGGAAAGGCCGAAAAGCCCACTGGAATCCGCATCATAGACGACGAGGTCACCTTCCACGATGCCGAGCACTGCTGGGAGTACGACGTTTACGACACCGTTGACTGCATCAAGAGGCTCGGCAGGGAGGACGTCCAGGTTGCGTGCATAGGAAAGGCCGGGGCAAACCTCGTAAAAACAGCAGGGATAAGCTTCTCAAAGCGCAACCTCGCGGCCAGAGGTGGCCTTGGGGCTGTAATGGGGAGCAAGAACCTCAAGGCGATAGCGGTCGCCGGAACGAAGGGAATAAAGGTCCGGGACACGAAAAGGCTGATGGAGACCAACCTCGAAATCGAACGGAGGATGCTCGAAAGCCCCTCCTTCAAGAAGTACGAGAGCTGGCACGCGAACATCTCGCTCTCCCTTCTCAAGGCACGGAGACCTTATTTCGGCGACTACGAGGAGGAGTTCTGGGAGGAAGCGGAGGAGGCAGCCAAGAACGCCAAGAGGTTCTTCGAGGAGATGGCAAAGGTGAGGCCCAACAGCTGCTTCGCCTGCCCGCTGAGGTGCTGGGCGTGGGTGGAGTATAAAGGCGAAGAGGCTCCCATGGTGGCCTGTCAGGGAACTTTTCCCGCGATAATCTTCATCCTCAAGATAAAGGACCCCGAGCTGGCCTGGAAGGTCTATCTAAGGCTCCAGAAGGAAGGACTGGACATAATGAGCACCGCTGCCGTTATAGCCTACGCATCAAGGGTCGGCCTCGTCAGGCTCGGGAGCGGGGAGATACTGAAGCTCATAGACGAGATAGTGAACCGCGAGGGGCCGGGCAACGTCTTAGCTGAAGGCGTCAAGAAGGCGAGCGAGCACTTTGGAGTTCCAGCGGTCTACGTCAAGGGCGGAATGGAGTCGTGGAGCAGCGACGTAAGGCCTTTCAGGGGCGTCTCCCTCGCCGGAGCGGTCTCTGAGAGCGGGAGCATCAGCAGGGCCATACACGGCTTCCCGGAGTCCTCCTACTACACGAAGCCGGAGAAGGCCAAGAAGGTCGCGAAGGAGATAGTCGGTGACGAGAGCGCCGCCGAACCAAGCAGTTACCGGGGCAAGGCCAAGCTCGTGGCCTACTTCGAGGACGAGCACATAATAGCGGACTCCCTCGGCGTCTGCGACACCCCTATGCTCTCAATCCCCTTAGAGCTGTGGGCGGAGGCACTGAGCGCTGCAACCGGGATGGAGTTCACACCGGAGAAGCTCCACTTCTACGCCGGGAAGATAAGGACGCTTGAGAGGATGTTCAACGTGCGCAGGGGCGTTGACCGGGAGAAGGACACCCTCTCGGAGAGGCTCTTCAGGAGCGTAATCCGCTCCGGCCCCTGGGCCGGAGTTGGCATAGACAGGGAGAAGTTCGAGGAGATGAAGCTTGAGTACTACGGGCTGAGGGGCTGGGACGAGAACGGAATCCCGACAGAGGAGACGCTTGAGAGGTACGGCCTTGAATGGTGATGGCGATGTTCGGCTACACTGGAAGGATACTCTTCGTTGATTTGAGCTCGAAGACGGTAAAAACCGAACCCACCGGGAAGTACGCGGGGGACTTCCTCGGCGGAAGGGGAATAGCGACGAGAATACTCCACGAGGACCCCGATGCCCTAATTTTCATGACCGGCCCGCTGACTTCGTTCGTGCCCTCAGGCTCAAGGATGGATGTAGTTGCAGTATCCCCTGTTACGGGACTTATCGGCGGAAGCAGCACCGGCGGGGAGTTTCCCTCCGCCCTGAAGTTCGCAGGCTACGACGGAGTTGTGGTGACGGGAAAGGCTGAGAAACCCGTCTACCTGAGGATAGAAAACGAGGAGGTCTCGATAGAGAGCGCCGATGGAATATGGGGCCTCAGTGCCTTCGAGACGATAGATGTCCTAACCAGGGGACACCCAGACCTCAAGGTGGCCTGCATAGGCAGGGCAGGGGAGAACGGCGTGAAGTTCGCGGGGATTTCCTTCTCCCACAGGAACCTCGCCTCCCGCGGCGGCCTCGGGGCCGTGATGGGTGCCAAGAAGCTCAAGGCCATCCTCGTCCACGGGACGAGGGGAGCGAGCCCTTATAACCCGCTGGAGCTCATGTCGGTCTTCGAGGAGATACAGGAGAGCATAACCAACAGCGGAGAGTTCCTCCGCTTCAAGAACTGGCACGTGGACTTTGTACCTGTAATACTCCAGCTTAGAATGCCCTACTTCGGGGACTACGAGAGGGAGTGGGAGAAGGCGGAAGAGGCTGCCATGAAGGCTAAGAAGTTCTTTGAGGAGCACACCGTTGGGAGGGCGAGCTGTTTCTCCTGTCCGCTGAGGTGCTGGGGAATCGTCAGCTACAGAGGTGAGACGCTCCCAATAAACCTCTGTCAGGGGACTTTTCCAGCGGTGACTTTCACGCTGAAGGTGGAGGATCCAGAGCTGGCCTGGAGAATATACCGGAAGTGCCAGAGCGAAGGGCTTGACATGATGGCCACGGTTGCCGTTGTAGCCTACGCATCGAGGCTCGGAAAGGTGAGGCTCGGGAGCGAAGAAATCCTCGACTTCATCGAGAGGATCGTGAAGAGGGAAGGAGAAGGCGACGTTTTTGCAGAGGGAGTTAAGAAGGCGAGCGAGCACTTTGGAGTTCCAGCGGTCTACGTCAAGGGCGGAATGGAGTCGTGGAGCAGCGACGTAAGGCCGTTCGTTGGCTCCGCTCTCATCTCTGCCGTTGCCGACTCGGGTGGAGTTAACAGGGCCCTCTACGGATTCCCCGAGTTCTACTACTACGTCAAAAAAGAGCAGGCCGAGAAGATGGCCAGGATGTTCGTCGGAGACGTTGAGGCAGCATATCCGTGGAGCTATTCTGAAAGTAAGGTCCGCTTCGCGGTCCTCTGGGAGAACCTGCACATAATAGCGGATTCCCTTGGGGTCTGCGTCATAGCGCTTTTGACGACCCCACTCAAGCTCTGGGCCAAAGCCTTCAAGGCAGTAACCGGGGAAGGCATAACCGAGGACGAGTTTATGAGAACCGCCGAGAGGATAAGAACCCTTGAGAGGCTCTTCAACCTCAGGCACGGGGACGGAAGGGACGACCTGTCGCCGAGGCTCTTCAAAGGCGAGGTGAAGCTCGATAGGGAGAAGCTTGAGGGGATGAAGAGGCTTTATTATTCACTCCGGGGATGGGACGAGAACGGCGTCCCGACCCGGGAAACCCTTGAAAAGCTCGGGCTGGGTGATTTGGCATGAGGCACGTTATTATAGGCGCAGGCGGGGCTGGAACCGCCGCGGCTGAGACGATAAGGGCCAACTCCGAGGACGAGGTTGTGGTCATAAACAGGGAGAAGACCCTTCCTTACTCGCCGGCGGCCCTGCCCTACTACATAGAGGGGACGGTAAAGGGAAACGAGCTCTTCATCTGGAACTGGCACTTCGTCCGCTCCAACGGCATAGACTACATCATGGGCAGGGAGGTCGTTAAGGTTGACACGGAGGCCAAGAAGGTCATCCTCGACAACGGGGAGGAGATAGACTACGACAGGCTCCTCATATCGAGCGGTGCAAAGCCCAACATAATCCCTCAGTTCAGGAGGGAGAACGTCATAGGCGTCAGAACCCTAGAAGACGCCGAGAGGCTCAGGAAGGTGCGCGGGAGGGCGATAATAATCGGCGCCGGTCCTGTGGCTGTTGAGACCGCGATAGCCCTGAAAAGGCTCGGGGCCGATCCCGTGATAATCTGCCGTTCGAGGATCCTCAGGAGGCTCTTCGACGAGGACATCTCGGACATCATAAGGGACGTGATGATACTGAACGGCGTCAAGGTTCTCTTCGAGAAGAGCATAGACCTAGTGGGCGACCCGGTTGAAGGTGTTAAGGCCCCCTGCGGTGTCATCTACGGCGACATCGTGGTCGCGGCGATCGGCGTGAGGCCCAACCTGAGCTTTCTCGACGGAAGGATAGCCCTGGGAGACAGAGGCGGCATACTCACTGACGAGAGGATGAGGACGAACGTGGAAGATGTGTACGCAGCGGGGGACTGCGCCGAGACGCGCGACCTGGTAACCGGTCGCTACGGCATCTTCGCCATCTGGCCGCTTGCGAGGGAGCAGGGAAGGGTTGCCGGCTACAACATGCTCGGCGTTGAGAAGCGCTACCGCGGTTCGATAAACATGAACATAATAACCATATTCGACAGGGTCTTCGCGTCCATAGGAACTTTCATCGGGGCAAGGAAGGAAGTGTGGCACGGCTCGCACATAGCAAAGCTCTTCATCGAGAACGGCAGGCTGAACGGGGCACAGCTCGTCGGCAAATACGCCCTCCAGTACGCGGGGGCCGTCGAGTACCTCGTCAGGACGAGGAGGCCAGTCAAGATAGACTCGATGAGCGACACGAAGTCCTTCGTGAGGGAAGTCTGGGAGCAGGTCGGGGCGGAGGTCAGTCAAAGGACGCCGTCTTGACCGGGAGTTTTGAGAGCTCTCCCTTTCTTTTTCCGCCGTAGTAGATGTTGAGTACCCCTCTGATGGCCCTTTTGAATATGAAGCCATGTCTCTCAATGAGGTCTTTCAGGAGAACCTTAGGCCTCAGGTAGAAGGAGAGATAAGCCCTCCTCAGCATCTTTGCTATGCCCTCGGGGGTGAAGTGCTCAAGCTTCATCACGGGATCCACGGTTGTGTACCTCCTCCAGTTTCTCGTTAGGAGGAGGTTCCTCTGGACGGCGTATGTCCAGAGCCGCGTCCCTGGGTAGGGGGTCGCTATGGTGAACTGGGCAAAATCAACGCCAACTTTTTTGGCGAAGGCTATGGTGGTGTCAACTTCCTCCCTCGTCTCGTCCGGAAAGCCTATTATGAAGGAGCCAAGCGCCCTCAGGCCTGCCTTTTTAGCTGTCTTAACTGCATCAATGGCCTGCTGTGGGGTTATGCCCTTCCCTATGAAGTCCAGTATCCTCTGGGTCCCGGACTCTACCCCGAAGTAGACCGTGTGACAGCCCCCTGCCTTCATCGCCTTCGCAACCTTCTCGTTGAAGGTATTGACCCTTGAGGAAGCGGTCCAGTGGATGTCAAGGCCCTCCCTCTCTATGGCCTCGGCTATCTCAACGGCCCTGACCTTGTTGAGGGTGAAGGTGTCGTCGAGGAACTCTATCTCCCTCCTACCGTACTCGTAGCGGAGGATCGAGAGCTCCTCTATAACGCGCTCAACGCTGTGACCGCGCCACCTCTTGCCGAACTGGAGCGAGGAGGAGCAGAAGACGCAGTTGAATGGGCAACCCCTGCTCGTCATCACAGTTCCGAAGGGCGTTCCGTCGGCGACGTATTTGTCCATCGGGAGGAGGTCGTAGGAGGGAATTGGAATCTCGTCCACGTTCTTTATTAGGGGCCTCGGGGCCTCGTTCCGTATCTTGCCGTTCTCCTCGCGGTAGGACAGCCCGAGGATGCCCTTCAACGGACGGCCCTTATCGAGTGCCTCAACGAGCTCCTTGAAGGTTATCTCGCCCTCGCCCCTGACAACTGCATCGATGCAGGGACACTCCCTCATCGTCAGCTCAGGTGTGAACGTGACGTGAGGGCCGCCCATGACGACGAAGACGTTTTCGTTGAGGTTCTTGGCTATCTTCGCAACCGCATATGCATCGTACATCGCTGAGGTAGTCGCGGTTATCCCAACCATGTCCGGGTCGTAGCGTTTTATTATCTTCATGACGTCCTCAAACGTCAGCTCCTCGGCTATGCCGTCGATTATCCTGACGTCGTGCTCCTCGCGAACCATCGAGGCGAGGTAGGCAAGGCCTAAGGGGGGACCGGTAGTCCCCACGATCCTTTTTATGGCGCTCTCAGTTGGGGACATCACGAGGAGAATCCTCAATTCCATCATCCCCAGACGTCCGGTTATAGGGTTTGGAAAGGGGTAAAAAAAGTTTGGGTTAAGCTGGAACCTCGATTTCCTCCCCAGTTATCTCGCACTTCCAGAGCGAGGCGATTTTCCTCCACGCCTTGACGTAGCCGACAAGGAAAGGTATCTGAACTATTGGAGTCACCGCTGGAGCGATTGCCATGAGGCCAGTTCCAGCAGCCAAAGCGATTGCCATAGCGGTTCCCTCGTTCTTTCCGACCGAGGTGAAGGTTATCGCCATGTGGTCTTTGTAGGGCACCCCAGCCCCCTTGTCAACGAAGGTCATGAAGAGGAGGGCGATTACGTAGTAGAGGACCAGCGGGATTAACGCTAATCCGACGATGCTGGGCTTGCTGGCTATGAGCCTCGCCTTCTCCATGAAGATGAGGAAGACGATGGTGTACATGCCGAGGAGGGAAATGGCCGGGAAGGCTGGCTTGATCCTGAGGAAACCCTCGGGGCCGAGCTTGCTCATCAGGTAGGCCCTCGTGAGGACGCCGAGTATCATCGGCGTTATGACGACTATGAGGATTGTCTTGACGAGGAGCCAGACCGAGATTGAGACGTGGTAGCTCGATGCAAAGATCTTAAGCCACGCCGGGACGGTGACGATAGCTAAGGTGAAGCTCAAAGCTACAACGATGGTTGCGAGCTCGATGTTACCCCTTGTGAAGCCCGTGTAGGCTATGCTCATCGAGGAGCAGGGGACGACTACCGCTAAGAGAAGTCCGAGGGCGAGCATGTGGTTAACCGGGTGGAAGAGCTCTGTCAGCCATATCGCACCGTACATGATGAGCGGGGAAATTACAAGCCCCATGGTGAGGGCTATGGCTAACTGCTTTCCGAGCTTGGCGCTGTTCTTGAGCTCGCCGAGGCGGAGGTTTATCATCATCGGGTATATCATGCTGATGACTACGAGCATGTTGAGGGTCTTGAGCGTTCCCTTGTAGGCCTCTACGTTGGCGTGAGTTCCTACGTAGAAGCCCGCTATCATGGCGAGCGTCACGTAGACCGGGAGGTACTTGTCGAGGTGGTTCTTAAGCCTGAGCCAGTTCATCTCCTACCACCCCCGCACCTGCACCTGGTCTTTATTATCAGGACGGGCCTGAAGGTCTTCTTCAGCACGCGCATCGTCGTCGAACCGAAGAGCTCGTGCGAGAAGCCCATCTTCCCGTGGCTCGGGAGGATTATGAGGGAGACGTCCTCTTCCTCCGCGACCCTGACTATCTCCTCCCAGGGCTCCCCAAACCTCACAATCGGGGTCACCTTAGCGGCGTTGAACGTCCTCTTGACGTCCTCGACCTTCGCCTGGAGCTTTTCCATTGCCTTCTCCCTGAGCTTTTCCTTTATCTCCTCAAGCTCCATCTCCCCGTTCTTGTAGAGGAGGGAGTAGCCGTTCATGAGCTCCTCCATGGTTCCCTCATCAATGACGTGGAGGAGGACAACTTCACCCACAAGCATCTCGTTGATGCTTTCGAAGCGCTTGGCGGCCTTGTAAGCCCCCTCGCTGAAGTCCGTTGGAAAGAGCACCTTTCTAAACATCTCGCATCACCTCATATGTTTATTTTTTCATTTTAAAGTGAGTTCACCGATTAGGAGCACCTAACCATTTTTAAACTTTTTTGGTCAAAATTGGGTAATAAAGTACACTCAACTCCCGAGCATCCCTTCAACTTCCTTCACAATGCGCGCCGCCGCAAGGCCTATGTCCTCAACAACGTTAACATCGGGATGTTCGTAACACTGGGAGGCCCCCAGCTCCTCTTCGAGGTTTATGTACTCGTCGTAGCGGATGCCGAGCTTTTCGGCGGTCTCCTTAGCGCAGTCCTTGGAGCAGGCGTCTATCAGAAGCACCTTTGAGCGGCCTTCAAGGCACTCCGGCTGGCTCTCCCCAAGCCTCTCAAGGACGACGGCCTTTGCCCTCTCCCCGAGAACCTTGAGCGCCTCCCTAACCACGATCTCCGCGAGGGAGTTGGAGCAGACGAATATGCAGACGGCAGTGCTCATTCTCCATCACCCCCTGCAACGGCGGGAGTACCTGCTGTAACCCTACCCCTGAGGATGTTGAAGAGCCTGACGAAGAATATCATGAGCAGCATGTCGCTGAAGGGTCCGCCGAGGGCGGTTCCAACTGCGGCGAGAGGGCCGAAGGTTCCAATCGCTATCGCCGTCGCCAGCGTCATGTTAGAGCCGGTTGAATAGACGAGGGAGACGTTCTGGTCGAAGGGGAAGCCGAGGGACTTTCCGGAGAAGTAAGCTATGGCCGCGCGCAGGATGAAGTAGACGTTCATTATCACCGCCCCGGCCAGTATGAACTCGGGTCTCTCGGCTATCATCTTTCCATTTATTCCGAAGACTATGGGAAGCATCAGGTACATGCCGAGGAGCGAAACCCCAACGAGCGGTTCTTTGAGCCTCATAAAGGCATCAACCCCTTTCCAGCGCAGAACGGCGTATTTGGTGAGCTGGCCTACGACCAGGGGGGTTATTATGTAAAGGACGAGGGACTTGAGAAGGACCACCATCGGGACCTCAATGACCGTGTGGAGTATGAGCTTCGCGTAAACCGGCATGACGAAGAGCGACAGCAGGAACGTCCAGATGACGCCGACGAGAGTGAGCTGGAACTTGCCGCCGGCCAAATTCGTGAACGCTGGGGCCGAACTCGGGAGCGGTGCGAGGCTTATGAGGACCATCCCCGCGACGAGTCTCGGGTCGCTGTTCGGCAGGAGGGCCAGCCAGAGCTTCAGGAACGCCCACGTCAATGTCGGAAACAGGGCTATGTAAAATAGCGTCACGAGGATGAGATACTTCTTCTTCACTTCGGTGCTCTTCGTGAAGGCCTTCCTTATGTCCATGTAGACCATCGGCTGGAACAGCATCATGAACAGCGAAACGGGGAGCAGCCACTTCAGCGAGATGAAAAGTTCTCTGTGGTAAACCCCCGCATAGCTCGACAGGGCTATGAGGACAAAGACTATGTAAACCATCTTATCCCTCATGAAGGCAACGACTCCCATCTAAACCACCACCTGAGACATTTTTCATACATCCGGTCGAAAAAAATAAAGGGCTCATGCGAGCCAGATGAAGCCGACGACCCTCCCGTCTTTAACGAGCTGGACCTTCGTCCCCCACTTCCCGAACCAGTAGCTGCCGACCTCAAGCTCCTTCGGGTCGAGGTCTTCCCACAGCTCTCCGACTATCTGGTTCTCCACCACGAGGGGAACGTGGAGCACTCCCCTTGGGTTTCTCCATGCGTTGCCCTTGACAGCCTTTTCGAGCAGTTCCTTTGTTTTTGCCTTTATCTCCTCGTAGTCCGGCTCTTTTTCCATCACATAGCCGAACCTCCCAACCTTCCACTTCCATCCGGGAGCACCGAACGGCATCTCAACCACCTCACCGCTTTCTTCAATTTGTAATATCACAAAACTATTTATAAAGTTTTCTATAATATCCTGATTATCAGCCACCAGAAGCGATAAAATTATAAGGATTAACGGGGAAGTATTAAGCGAAGGTGTTGGGAATGCCGAGGTGGATGAGGGCTGATAAAAGCAACCTGAAGGCCCTCATGATGGCGCTCAAGCCCCTTTTGGCTGAGCCTAAGAGGAGCATAATCAGAATTCTGAGTGAAGGCGTGAAGGGCACGAACGAACTATATGAAGCTTTAAAGGAGCGCGGGCTTGAGATGCCGCGTTCAACGCTCTACTACCACCTCTCGGCCCTCGAAGACGCAGGGATAATCGAGATGGCCGGCTACCGCGAGGAGGGCGGCGGCGCCCCGGAAAAGCTCTGGAAGCTGAAGGTCAGGAAGATGGGGATAGACCTCGTTACAGGAAAAATTTTCAAGGAGTGAGCGTGCATATGCACAAGGTTTATATTTGAAAAGACATTCATGAGTGTGGTGGTGAAGATGAGGATCGCGATCCCCGCTGAGGACGATAGAGGTCTTGAGAGCAGCGTCAGCGGCCACTTCGGAAGGGCAAAGTACTTCGTCTTCGTTGATATCGAGGACAACGAGATTAAGGGCCATGAGGTCGTTGAGGTTCCCTTCGAGGAGCACGGACCCGGAGACCTACCGGGCTTCGTGAAGGAGCACGGCGGAGAGGTCGTCTTAGCCTACGGCATGGGAAGGAAGGCTGTGGGCTACTTCAACGACTTTGGAATAGCGGTCGTTACCGGTGCCTACGGACCGATTAAGGACGTTGTTAAGGCCTTTATAGAGCAGGTTCTCGAAGTCGACCCCAACTGGAGGGAAAAGATAGAACGGGAGAAAAAGCACGGGGGAAACTGCGAAAAGCGAGAATAGTCACTCCCCTAAAAGTCCCTTTATGATCAGCTCCGCCGCTTCCTCTTCCGTTAGTCCCTTCGCCATCAGCTGGACGAGCTGGGCCTCGTTTATCCTCCCTATCGAGGCCTCGTGCGTGAGTTCCGCTTTATCGTTCCTCACCCTCAACAGCGGGATCGTCTGGACGTCAGCTTCCCCCTTCACGACCTCGTGGCACTCTACGTGGCCCTTCGCGTAATCTCCCAGACCATAGGCCTCGTTCACGACGTTGACCTTTGAGTTGTCAAACGCTATCACCGTGCTCTTCAGGTCGCCCCTTGAGTGTGCCCCTTCCAGCTGGAGGACTTCCCTTATCTCGACCGAGTCGTCTTTTACAGCTTTAACCTTTGAGGTCATCTCGGCAACGGCCCCATCGCCTAATTTTGCCGTCATCTCAAGCTTAAGCTCCCTCGCGCGCTGCTTCGTGAGCGAGAACTTCCCGGTGTAGCGACCCCCTTTCCCGACTTCCACCTCGGTCCTGCTTATCATCCTGACCCCTTCGCCGTGTATGTGCTCGTCGTCGTAGAGCACAGAGGAGTTCTCGCCGACGCTTATCCTCGATATCGCCTCGTGGGTGAAGTCCTTCGCGTAGGGAAAGATGCAGTGGGAGGTGAACCTCGCCTTCGAGTTCTTTCCAACGGTGATGTTGAACTCAACCCGCTGGTAGCCCTCGCTCTTGAGATAGCCGGTGCAGAGATGGATCGGGAAGGGGAGCTCCACCCCGTCTGCTATCCTTACGTCGGCCCTAACCCCGTTCTCTATCTCCTCGCCCTTTATCTCAACCCCCGGAACGTTGTTGAGGCCGATTATCCTGTCCCCGCTGATGATTATCGCGGCGACCCTGTCCCCGAAGAGCGACGTGTCAAGGCCCTCGCGCTCGTATATATCGAGCAAAGCCTCGTACTCCTTCACGCGATCCACTTTTATCGTCATGGCGACCCCTCCACGAAGAGGCACCTTCCGCAGGTTTTTCTGTAGTAATCAACGACCTCCCGCGAGAAGCCCTTCTTGACGAGCCTGCCGGCGCAGACGAAGTAGGCGAAGTCGGTTTTTCCAGCGATTTCTTCGTGGTGCGTGATTATGATGACTGTCGTCCCGGCCTTTCTAAAGCGGTTTAAGAGCTCCTCGATGAGCTCGCCGGCGGTTATGTCTAAGCCTGAATCGGGCTCGTCTAAGATAGCGTATCTCGGCTTCAGGAGGAGGAGTGAAGCCAATTCAACCCTCTTCCTCTCGCCCCCGCTGAGGCTTTTATCAATGAACCTGCCGGCGTAGAGTTCGTAAGGAAGGCCGACGAGCTCAAGTGCCTCCTTTATCTCGTCTCCATCAACCTTCAGCTTTCCGCCTAGGGTAAGGTACTCCCTGATCCTTATCCCCTCGTAGCGCGCCGGCTCCTGCCAGGCCATGCTCATCCCTAATTTCGCCCTCTCGGTGACGCCAAGTTCCGTTATGTCCCTTCCATCGAGGAGAACCTGCCCTGATGTTGGCTTCAGCTCACCCATCAGGATCCTCGCTATCGTTGATTTTCCCGCGCCGTTGGGCCCGAGTATCGAGTAGGTCATGCCCTCCCTGAAGGTCATGTTTATCCCCTGGAGGATTCTCCTCCCTTCCCGTGAGTAGTCAACGTTTCTCAGGCACAGCATTCCCATCAAAGGGGAATAATATGAATTTAATTTAAGATTTTCTGGACAGAACCGTCCAGAACCTGAGGTTTAGAACCCACTCCAAAAAAGTGCTGCGGGCCGACGCATTCACTTGCAGTCAGCCCTTTCCTCAACCTCGATTATCTTCCTGAGGATGCACTCAAGGTTCCTGAGGTTCTGAAGGAGGCCCTGAAGATGCCTCTTCCTCTCCGGGTCGTTCGCTGAGGATATCATTGACTCGACTATCTCTTCGAGGGGCACGATTTCACGTTCAAGTGTTGCCCTCGGCTGCTTCATAAAGCTCTCAAGGAAAGCCGGGACGGCGGAGAAGTACTTTGTCCTGCCGAGGCGCCTGTAGGTGACCAGGTAGTCCCGCGAGAGCCTGCTGAGGGATATCGATATCGCCGACCTGCTGAGGCCAAGCTCATCCGATATCTCGGAGATGGTCATGGGACGACCTTCCGCCAGAAGGGTTGCGTAGACCCTGCCGTCGGTTGAGCTGTATCCCCACCTGAGCAGGAGCTTTTCCACAATCTCCGTGAACCTCTTCCTCTTAGACTCCACTGGAACCATCGCCGGCCCCCCTGTGCCCTCTAAAAATAATAAACGGTTAATAGATATTTAAAAGTTTGGATAAATCGAAAAAGTTTCATATTTACGACTTGGCAGTTGCTATTATCGCGCCGCCTATCAGTGCAATCCAGGCGCCTATCGTCCAGAAGCCGCCATCGAAGGGCATCGTTATCAGAGATAAGATCACGATGCTCCAGCCGACCGCTGCCGGGCTCTTCTTGTAGTAGTAGGCGATGCCCATGATGATGAGGCTCAGGATTATCTCTGTCCAGCCGACGACGCTGGCGCTGCCGTAGTGCCAGCCGTAGAAGCTACCGCTTGCAAGCACTGCTATACCATCTATCAAGATCAAACAGGCCCCGCAGAGGGCCGTCCACAACCCGGTTTTTGCAGAGGCCATCCCCCTTCACCTCCAGAGGTCTTGTCAATTGATAGTTCTCCCCGTGGTATTTAAACTTTTCGGTTATATATGACATATCAGTCATTTTTGTTATATCCGATAGAAAAGGTTTTATAGTCCTGCCACCAAGTATAGAACGGTGGTGAAGATGGACGGATGGACTGACAAGGATATAGACTCGCTCGCCGAAGTCATTAAAGACCCCATGCCCAAGGCCATGAACACACCCCAGGCGGAATCAGGCAAGAAAGGAAACAACCAGCTCTCAACTGCTCTGGCGGCCTTCAAACTCATCCTGGGGAACCCGCTGTCGAGGGCCCTGTTGAGGCCGATGCTGAAGAGGTACGAGATAAATGGAAGGGAGCTGCCTGCCCTCTACTGGGCGCTCAGCGTCTACGCTGGGGAAAGCCTCAACGAGCCGATGATGATACGCTTCCAGGCAGATGTTCTCAAGCTCCTCCTCAAGCTCGGCATAAAGCTGGCCCACGGAGACGAGGAAGCGGTGAAAGAGGCCCTCCTGAAGGATCCGCACATAAGGCGCGGCATCTGGGTCGTCCTCGAAGGCATAGCCAAGTACGGCGTAACGGTACCGCAGAAGCTCGCAGGGCCGTTCCTCATCGTCTGGAACTTCACCAACATGTGCAACTTCCGCTGCAAGCACTGCTACCAGAGGGCCGACAAACCCCTGCCGAGCGAGCTGTCGCTTGAGGAAAAGCTGATGCTGGTGGATCAGCTCGACCGGGCTGGAGTAGCTGCTGTGGCAATAAGCGGGGGCGAGCCAACCATCCATCCCGACTTCCTCAGGATCGTCAAGGAGCTGTCGAGCAGGGGCATACACACCTCCGTTGCAACGAACGGCTGGACCTTCGCCGACATGGAGAAGCTCAAGAAGGCAGTAGATGCAGGCATCAAATACGTCGAGGTGAGCGTCGACTCGGCAAAGCCGGAGAAGCACGACGAGTTCCGCGGCATTCCAGGGGCATGGGAGCACGCAACGAAGGCCCTCGAAAACGCTGTAAAGCTCGGGGTAAGCCACGGAATGGCAGTGGTGATGGACAAGGACACATACCAAGAGATAGACGACATCCTTGACTTGGCTGAGAGCATAGGGGTGAAGCGCATCATATTCTTCAACCTCGTGCCCACAGGGAGGGCAGAGGACATGGTTAAGGTAGACCTCTCCCCTGAGGAGCGCGACGAGTACATGAGGATAATCTACCGGCAGATGAAGAAGAGGAAGCTTGAGATATTAACCACCGCCCCACAGTACGCCCCCATAACCCTTCAGGAATCCCACGGCCAAAACGTAACTCCAGCACACTTCTACATCGGCGAGAACAGCGCAGTGAAGACCTTAGCGGAGTTCATAGGTGGGTGCGGCGCGGGAAGAATCTACGCGGGCTTAGAGCCTGACGGAACTGTGGTCCCCTGTGTCTTCCTCCCACTGCCGGTAGGCAACGTAAGGCTAAGGCCCTTCAAGGAGATCTGGGAGAACAGCAAAATATTCAACCTGCTCCGCGACAGGAACAACTTCACAGGAAACTGCAAGACCTGCCCCTACAGGAACATCTGCGGCGGCTGCCGCGCAAGGGCCTACCACTACACGGTTGACCTCCTCGGCGACGATCCTGGGTGCATACTCAACAAGAAGCTCTGGGAGGACATAGTGAAGCATGGAAAACCGCGGGCCCTGAGCGAGGTCAACTGGGTTGATGAGAGCGTTGTGATGCGTGGGCCAACGCTCTACGTGCCAAGCTACTACAGCGCCGTCGAGGTAACGACGCAGAAGCTGCTTGAGAGGGCAGGAATAGGGGAAGAGGTCAGTGCGTGATCCCCAACCTATCCAAGGCCTCTAAAACCCCGAGGGGCCCCTCAACCTTTACTATCTTCACGCCAGACGCGTTGAAGATGGCCTTCCCCTTCGGGCAGTCCATCCTGCTGACGACGGCATCGACCCCCAGGCTGACGAGGAACAGGGCCACCTTTGAGCCCGCCCCGTAGGGTTCCCTGCTGTACGGGTTCCCAACGACCTCCACTCCAGCGACCTCCCCGTCCCTAACGAGGACGAGGGTAA
>NZ_JALXBJ010000036.1 GCF_026991495.1 Thermococcus sp.
CCTACACGCTGGAGAAGACTAACCTCGGCCTTCTAAGAGCTGGCGAGAGGGTGAACTACGAGATAGACGTCATAGCGAGGTACGTGAGGAGAATCCTCTCCACTTAATTCCATTTTTGGAACAAATTCTTAAAAGATGTGGAACAAAATTGTTCCAGGGGAATGAAAGATGAACTGGGACTCAATAAGGAGTGCCATCCTTGATGGAAAACCCGTCGTTCTCATCGACGATAGAAGAGAATTTGAGGCCGATTTGGTTTATCCGGCCGAGATAGCCTCGCCTGAGGTTGTGAACTTCATGCTCTCCATGAAGGGCCTCCTCTGTTTTACGATGGACATGGAGGGGGCCCTGAAAAGGGGCTTCTTCCCCCTGCCGAGCAAAGAGGGAGAGACTAACTTTCTGATCCCAGTTGACTACAGGGGGAACTTCACGGGCATAACCGCTGAAGAGCGGGCCTTAACGGCTAAAAAGCTTGCTGAGGGTCTCTCGGTTGAGCACTTCAGGTATCCGGGTCATCTTCACCTGCTCGGCGGGGTAGGCCTGAACAGGCGGAGAGGACATACGGAGGGCTCGCTTGAGCTCATGGAAATCCTCGGCTTCAAGAGGTACGCCCTCATAGTCGAGATACTCGACGAAAAAGGGGACTCCCACAACCGCGAGTACGCTTTAAAGCTCGCGGAGGAGCACGGTTTGCCGGTCGTCAACATCGACGACGTCTGGAAGGAGTTCGTAAAGAGGAAACAGCTGATCAAGGTTTACGCCAACGCGAGATTGCCGACGCGCTATGGCGAGTTCAGGATAATAGCCTTCGACAACGAGCTGGACTTCAAGGAGCACGCGGCTGTGGTTAAGGAGCCCTACGGGGAAGTTCCGCTCGTAAGAATTCACTCCAAGTGTTTAACGGGCGATACCCTTGCCTCGCTCAAGTGCGACTGTGGAAGCCAGCTGACCAACTCGCTCAGGATGATAGCCCAGGAAGGGGGCATACTCCTCTACATGGATCAGGAGGGTAGGGGAATCGGCCTGAAGGAGAAGATAAAGGCCTACGAGCTTCAGGATAAAGGCCTCGATACGGTTGAAGCCAACGAGGCTCTCGGTCATAGGGCCGACGAGAGAACCTACGAGAGTGCTTTCCAGATGCTCAGGGTATTGGGCGTTTCCAAGGTCAGGCTCATAACCAACAACCCGGCGAAGGCCAAGGCCCTGGAGGAGTTTGGGATTGAGGTTGTGGAGATAGTTCCGGCCCCTCCGGAGGTTACCGAATACAACAGGGCTTACCTGAAGGTGAAGGAGGAAAAGCTCGGCCACAGGCTTCCGGTGAAGGTTTGAATGATTACGTAATTCGGTAATTAAATAATTAAACAATTACAGAAATGGTGGTGGAAATGGAGGTTAGAACCCTTGAGGGGAACTTTGAGGGGAAAGGCCTTAGGATAGCGGTTGTAGTGGGGCGCTTCAACGACCTCCTCACAGGGGAGATGCTTGAAGGGGCTTTGGACTGCTTTAGGAGGCACGACGTTGATGCCGTTGACGTCATAAAAGTTCCCGGCTCATTTGAGATACCGCTCGTTGCCAAAAAGCTCGCCGAGAGCGGGAGGTACAGCGCGATTTTAGCGCTTGGAGCCGTTGTCAGGGGAGAAACGAAGCACTTCGATCTCGTTGCCAACGAAGTTGCAAAGGGCGTCGCCAACGTCTCCCTCCAGACCGGCGTCCCGGTAATCTTCGGGGTTATAACGGCTGAAGACGAGCTCCAGGGCCTCAACAGGGCGGGGATAAAGAGCAACAAGGGCTTCGAGTACGCCATGGCGGCGCTTGAGATGGCCAACCTTATGAGGGAGCTGAAGGGCTGAGCTTTCTCCTTGGTCCCTCTGATGAGGCAAGTAGCCTTCTCTTCTACTTTATGATGCTCTCCCAGCTAAGAAAGTGTTAAAGAGGGCAAACCTGATTCACAATGAGGTGATAGCATGGTAGCCCCTGATAAGCCGCTACCCTACGTTGGTGTAACACCCATCCAAATCGTCACGGCAATTGTAATCCTGGTCGTCGGCTGGATCGTTGCGAAGGTGCTGACAGCCTCGTTTAAGCGCGGGCTGAAGAAAACAAAGCTCCCAGAGCTCGTCGTGGAGTTCCTCACCAGGTTTTTCAGCGCGCTCCTATACGTTGCGGTGTTGCTTCTCGCGGTCAGGGCCTTGGGAATAGGCGTTGGCTCCGTCGTCGTGGGCCTCTCGGCGGTGATAGGCCTCATCTTGGGCTTCGGGATGCAGGACACGCTGACCAATTTAGCTGCTGGTGTGTGGATAGCCGCGCTGAGGCCCTTTAACCTCGGGGATGTTGTCACGATAAACGGTCACACGGGGAAAGTGAGGGCTATGGGGCTCATGGGGACCGAGCTTCTAACGGCTGATAACGTCCTCATCACGATACCCAACAAGCTCGTCTGGGGTAGCCCGATAGTCAACCACACGAGGATGCCCACGAGGAGGGTGAGCGTTGACGTTGGAATCGCCTACGGGACGGACCTCGAAAGGGCCATGAAGCTGGCGGTGGAGCTCATGAAAAACCACCCCAAAGTCCTCAATGAGCCGGAGCCGAGCGTCGTTGTAACCGCTCTGGCAGACTCGTCGATAAACCTTCAGCTGAGGGCGTGGGCGAAGACCGAGGACTACTGGGCCGTCAAGGGAGACCTCACGAAGAGCATCTACGAGCTCTACACCAGGGAGGGCATAGAGATACCCTTCCCGCAGATGGACGTCCACGTGAAGGAGATGCCGGGGTGAGAGGCAACTGCTCAACCCCCACCCATTATTCCAATCAGCTTTCTCCCGAGTTCGAGATGGAAGGTGAAGTCCCTGTAAAGGCCTTCGTCCCGGATTATGAGCTTGAGCTCGTTCAGCCGGGTCTTCCCCCCGAACTCACCGTAAACCGTCGTCCCGTTTACGTCAATGAGGCCGAAAACGGCGGCGAGGTTGAAGAGGAGTGTTCTCAGCTGATATGCCGTTACCTCATGGCGCCCGAGCGCCGTCCTCGGATACTCAAAGAGGAAGTACTCCAGGCCCTCCATCCTCGCCACGTCGGTTACGGCAAGATCTGCCGTCAGAAAGACCACCAGGGCCGGGCTCATCTCATCGTAGTGCTTGAGCGTCTTAACTATTATCTCGTCGTTGTTGTGCCCCTCCCCGTAGCTCTCCGCTAAGACTATCCTGTCCTTCAGCGCCTCGAACTCCTTCAGGGCTATGTAGGCAGCTTTCCTGCTCTTTTTCGTTCTCCTGTTGTTGAGCTCCCGCAGGAGGTGGCCGTTCTCAACGATGTTCATCAGCTCGTGGAGGAACTGGGTCCTGTACTTGTAGTTCATGGCGCCCTCTATCTCGTTCTTAACTGCCTCGGCAACGACTATCGGGTAGCCCCTGAGGGGCTCGTAGGAGGAGATGAAGCGGTGGTAAAAGAGGTTGGTATCTGGGGCGAAGGCAACGCCCTTCTTCAGCAGTTTGTACATCTCAAGGGCCCTCTCGAAGTCCTTTATGTTCTCGTAGGGGACTATCCCGGAGGATATGAAGGCCTCGTAGAAGTCCGGATACGAGGGCAGCTCAGGATGCCGCGACCGAAAGTCCCCCCTCCTGGCGAGGACTTCAACGGTATAGCCCCTCCTGGAGGGAAAGGCCCTGAGCAGGGTTATCCCGTAGAGGGGGAAGGAAACGGTTATACCGTAGTCCTGGAGGAGGTTTATGAGTATCTGAAGCTCAGGCTTTTCGATCACCACTGACCTCTCCATTGCCACCACCTAAGAAGTTCTTCAGCACCTGCAGGTGCTTGGGGAGCATCATATAGGGCCTGTTGGGGAAGGCCACGTCGAGGAGCGCCATGTAGAGAACCTTCTTAGTGTTGGCCTTTCTGCCCTGGATTATCGCGGCAGCGACGAGGGCCTTCCTCCCGGAGGTCATGTTTATAACGACCTCCTCGCCGTTTACCTCCCTGAAGAGCTCGGTGAAGACCCTCTCCGCGCCCGCGAAGTCGTCGTCCTCGATCACCCTCGTGTCGACCTCGGGGAAGAAGGAGAACGCCTCAGATATGGCTCTGATTGCCGCGACCACTTTGGGGAGGCTCTTTGAGTACCTCCTCTCCGTGACGACCACAACCTTTCTCGGCTTTCCATCCTTCATGATGGAGGCGTAGTAAGTGTTCACGAGGGCCCATGGCGTTCTTCCAAGCAGGGCGACGTGGATCATGCTACCACCTACTCCACCATTATTACTCCATACAAAACGCTCTCGGAGAAGTCAATATCAACGAGGGAGCTCAGCTCTATTCCCACGGCGTCAACGCTCGGCCTCACCTTCTCCGGCATCCTGCATGCTTGACCGCGCTCGAAGGGGCAGTCATCGCAGAGGTTGCAGTTGCCCGGGAAGAGGGCCATGGCGTAGAGCTTGCCCTCCCTGAAGAGCTCGGCTTCCCTCTTGAGGAGCCAGAGAAGGACTTTCCTCTTTTCTTCCTCGAAGTCCTTCATGTTTATTGAGAACTTCACGATTAGGGCCTTCTTAAAGCTCCCAACCCACTCCTTAGCTTCCCTCCAGTCCGGGGCGTAGGGAGGGCACGAAGGCCTCTTCCCGTACATCGGGCATAGGCGGCACTTCCATACCGGCCTCGGCGAAACCACTATGCTCGAAGCGTCAACCTCCTTCTCCCACAGGACTTCCATCGGGCATCAATAAAAAGGGGGAAGGAACCCTTAAAAATCAATCCATCAACCTGCCGCCGTTGACGTCAACCACTTCCCCAGTGACGTGGTCGTTTTCGAGGAGGAATATCACGGCGTGGGCTATCTCCTCTGGCTTCGCTATCTCCCCCGTCAGGGAGAGCTTCCTGAGCTTCTCCTTTATTTCCGGGCTTATCAGTTCCGTGTCAACCGGGCCCGGGGCAACAGCGTTGACGAGTATATCAGGTGCCAGATGCCTCGCGAGGTTGAAGGTGAGGGCTATAAGGCCGCCTTTAGATGCCGCGTAGTGCGGGCCAACAGTTCCGCCGTCCTTGCCGGCTATGGAGGCTATGTTCACTATCTTGCCCTTCTTCATATGCCTGAGAACCTCCTGCGTCACTATGAATGCCCCCTTGAGGTTTACAGCCAAAACGGCGTCCCAATCCTCATCGGTAACCTCCATCGGCTTCAGGGCCTTTCCTAAGATGCCGGCGTTGTTCACGAGTACGTCTATCCTGCCAAAGCGTTCGATTATCCTCTCAACCATCGCCCTGACTTCCTCCCTCTTGCTGACGTCCGCTTTAACGACGAGCGTTTCAACGCCGTACTGCCTGCAGGCTTCCTCGGTTTTCTTGGCTTCCTCCCCGCTGTGGGCGTAGTTTATGACGACGTTGGCTCCCCTCTTAGCAAGCTCAATCGCTATCGCCCTCCCGATGCCCCTCGCGGAGCCGGTGACGAGGGCGACCTTTCCCTTGAGATCCATGCAATCACCCCAATTCATTCTGCCCTTAATCCCAAAAAGCTTTTACGTTTGGAGATGTAGTAGCTATCATGAGGTGGTTGATTCCGGTATTTCTTGCGGTTTTGGTTCTCACGGGTGGATGTCTGTCGGAGGGGGGTGCGAAGATGAAAGCCCCGAAGAGTATTGAGGTTGCCTCGGTGTTTAAGGATGGGGAAGCAATACCCAAGACCTACACCTGCGAGGGAGTCGACACGAACCCGCCGCTCTACATCTCCGGGCTTCCGAACGGGACCAAGAGCCTCGTTGTCATAGTGGACGACCCGGACGCCCCGGGCGGAACCTTCACGCACTGGATAGCCTGGAACATACCGCCGGTTGAGGAGATACCGTCCTGGGTTCCGCAGGAGGGGGAGACCGAGGAGCCGGTCCACATGGTTCAGGGGAAGAACGACTTCGGAAAGATCGGTTACAACGGTCCATGCCCGCCGAGGGGAAAGCCACACCACTACCACTTCAAGGTCTACGCCCTCGACACCGAACTCGATCTCCATCCCGGTGCCTCACGCCATCAGCTTGAGAGGGCTATGGAAGGGCACGTCCTGGCGTGGGGAGAAGTCGTCGGCCTCTTCCAGCGCTGAAACGGCCGGTTTTTGATTTGCAGCTTTATTTTGCCAATCTTTTTCAAACAATTAGCGGGCCAAGACGGCAAAGCTTATATCAGTGGGCAACCTATGATGCCCGGTGAACCCCATGAAGTCACTGAAGGCTCTTGTGCTTGTAGTGTTTATTTTGGGAGCCCTGTGGGGAGTGCAGGCTGCCTCAGCGAAGGTCAGCTACACCTACAGCGGAGTCTTAGTAAAGCCCGCCCCTGGGGTGCCGGCTGTAACAACTCCCGGCGGAACCATAACACTGACACCCCAAAAAGGCATCCAGATCACGGGGCTTGGGATAATATCCATCCTCCACGGCCCGTACAAGCTCTCCATAGTCGGCACGGATTCGGCCGGTGAGATAGAGGCGAAGGTTCCGGATGACGTCGTTCCGGGTGATTACTTCCTCATAGTCAACACCACGAGCGGGCAGACCATAATCCCCAACGGCCTCT